>NZ_LKKW01000004.1 GCF_001891165.1 Streptobacillus ratti
TTTTTTTCACACTCTCAAAAAATAAGGAAGTATTATCTTCCTTATTTTTTTAACTCATATCCTGTAGCTTTTAATTTCTCAGTCCATTCCTTTATTTCTTCTTCAAAATTTCCTAAAAAATCATTTACATCATATCCTGAAATTTCAATATCTAATATTGAATCATCTTGTCTAATTAATCTTGCAATTGATAAATCATTTCTATCTTTTAAGTTTCCAATAATAGAATATTCATCATTATAATCTTCAGCTTTTTGTAATGTTATAAATATTTGTGAACCATTTGTATTTTTTCCAGCATTTGCCATAGCAAGTATTCCAGCTCTATCAAATCTCAAGAAACTAAATTCATCATTTAATAAATATCCTGGATTTCCAGTACCATCTCCAGCTCTATCTCCAGATTGTATAATATTATTTAAACTAACTCTATGAAATTTTAAATTATCATAATAGTCATTAGTTGCTAAAAATACAAAATTGGCAACTAATTTTGGTGCAGCTTCAGGATATAAATAAACATTTATATCACCTTTAGTTGTTTTTATTACTGCTTCAAGTTTATATGCTTTCATTTTATTAGCTAATTTTTCTTCTTCTGTTAAATTAAATAGTTTTTCTCCTAAAAAGCTTGTCAAAAATTTTTCACCGGCACTAGTACAACTTACTACAAAAAGTGAAAAACAAGCAATAAATAATAATTTTACAATTTTTTTCATTTTTTTACCTATAAATATTGAATCCTTCAACCATGTTTTCAATATCTACTTTTTCCTTTCTATTAAAATTAAATATATTAAAATTAAATTCTTCTACTTTTAATGAACTTAATAATTTCATTTCTTCTTTTTCTGAAACTAATAAATCATAAATAACTAATAAATCTAGTACTTCATCATTTGAACTTACAACTTCTACAATTTGAATTAATCTTCTATTATTAATATTCAAACTTTCTTTTAGTATCTCATTTGCAAGTTTTTTATTGGCTATTGCATTATATAAATTAGATTCTAAATTATTTAAAACTAAACCAAATAATATATTAGGTTTATGAGGTTTTTTAATTTTTACTATTGCCATTAAATCTCCTTCCTTTATGTGTAATTTTATCATATTAAGATTAGGAATTCAATTATTATTACCTTAGTTTATAAATATTATTTAACTCATTAAAAACTTCTCTTATCGGTAATCCCATTACATTATGATAAGGTCCTTCAATTTTTTCTATTAAAATTGAGCCTGCATCTTGTATCCCATATGCACCAGCTTTATCAAATGGAGAGAAATTATCAACATAAAAATTTATTATTTCTTCAGAATTATTTGCAAAATATACTTTAGTTTTACATGTAAATTTTATAATATAATTATCATAAATAATACATACTGCAGTAATAACTTCATGTACATTTCCATTTAATTCATGTAACATTTTTAAAGAGTTTTCCTTATTAATTCCTTTTCCATATATTTTTTTATTAAAATATACTATGGTATCTGCTGAAATAACAATTTTATCTTCAACATTTTCAAGTTCATTAAATGCTGTAATTCCTTTTCTCTCAGCTAATTTTAAAGTTAATTCTATAGGATCATTTATATTTATTTCTTTAGTAAATTTCTCCTCATCAAATTTTGGTATATGTATTTCAAAGTTATCAGTTATCATAGAAAGTATTTCTTTTCTTCTAGGTGATGAACTTGCTAAATATATTTTCATTTTAACTCCCTTATATAATAAATACCGATTATATTAATCGGTATCTAATTTATACTAACTCTTTAATGAATTCTTCCATCCAACTACATAATTTCTTACTTGCTTCTTCTGCAATTAAAACTACTTCATCGTGTGAATGATTACCTACACGTAACCCTGTTGCCATATTTGTTATACATGATATACCTAATGTCTTTATCCCTACATAATTTGCAACGATAGTTTCTGGTACTGTAGACATACCTACTGCATCACTTCCTGCACGACCAAACATTCTAATTTCAGATGCACTCTCATAATACGGACCTTGGAAAAAAGTATATACACCTTTCTTTATATCTAGTCCCATTCTTTTAGCTACATTTTCAGCTTTCTCTCTTAATTCTAAACTATATGGTTCTGACATGTCAGGAAAACGTACCCCAAATCTTTCATCATTTGCTCCTCTTAAAGGATTATCTCCAACAGCATTAATAAAATCTTCTATTATCATTAAATCACCAGGTTTAAAACTTGGATTTATTCCACCACACGCATTTGTAACTATCATCTTTTTTATTCCTAATAATTTCATAACATATACAGGATATGCTGTTTCTTTCATAGAATATCCCTCATAATAATGGAATCTTCCTTGTAATGCCATAACTTTTGTTTTTCCTATTCTTCCAAAAACTAAATTACCTGCATGACCTACTACTGATATTTGTGGGAAATTAGGTATATCTTTATATGATATATATTTCTTATCTTCCATAATGTCAACTAATTTACCTAATCCACTTCCTAAAATTACTGCTATGTCTATATCTGTATCAACTAGTGATGATATATAATCTGCACTCTCTTTTACTTTATTATAAAACATGTCTTCTCCTTTTTTATTTTATATATTCGTTATTATTATAACTATATTTTATATTCTAGTCAATATATTTATCTATCCAATATTTCTTTCTTATCCTTAATATATTTTAAAGATAAAATTGCAAAGTATAGTATTATAAATATAAATAATTTTACAATTATTTCTATATTTTGATTTTGTATATTTATAGTATTTTCTATTATAAATATACAAATTATTGAGTTTACAAAAGAAATCATAATAAATTTAAAATATTTTGATAAACTTACATTTGAATATCTAGTTTTTAATGAAATTAGTAGAATTACATAATTTACAAAAGCTGAAAAAGTAGTAGCAAATGTAAGCCCTCTATGAGTAAATTTTTTATATAATAAAAAATCTAAAATAATATTTATAGTAATTGCAATTAGAGATGAAATTACAGGTAATTTTCTATCTTTATTTGCATAATGGGCTCTAGTTAATAGATGTATTGTTGAAAAAAATATTAATCCCAAAGCATATATTTCTAATATTTCAGAAGTTAGAGTTACACTTTCTAATGTAAATTTACCCCTTTTAAAAAGTAAAGTAATAATTTCTTTAGAATAATATATTAAACCTAAACTAGACGGAACAATTAAAATAACAAGTAAATTCATTCCTCTTTCTATAGTAAGTTTGAATAATTCATTATTCTTTTTCAAAACTGCCTTAGATAAGTCTAGAAAAACTACAACTGATAAAGATATTGCAAATACTCCTATTGGTAATAAATATAATCTTGAAGCATAGTTTATAGCACTTATTGTACCGAGTTTTAAACTCCCAGCAAATGCAGTGTCAACTAATTCATTTATTTGATACCCAAATATACCAATTAATGTTGGAATCATTAATAAAAAAAACTTTTTAACATATTCATCTTTATAATCAAATGTAAATTTATATGTTTTCAATATTTTTAAAAATGAAGGTAATTGTATTAAAACTTGAAATAGTCCCGATAATAAAAATGAAACTCCAAGTCCATATATTCCTAAACTATTTTTAGTTAATATTGCTCCTATTATTATTGTTAAATTAAATACTACTCCAACTAAAGTTGAAATATAGAATTTTCCATAATTATTAAGTAGTGATGAAATTAATCCTGAAATAGAAATAAATATTAAGTAAAATGACATTATTTTTAGTAAAATTGATGCTGTAGCAAGCATTTCTGGATCTTTAAATTTCAATATATATTTTAAAGTAAAATCTGAAAATAAAGCCATAAATAAAGAAATAGTAAATGCTAATGAAATTATTAAATTAGTTAAGTTAAATACAAAATCATTAGCTCTCTTTAAATTTTTTTCTTCTTTAACCTCATTATAAATTGGGATAAATGCTGTACCAAGTGAACCCTCACCTAATAAAGTAGTAAAAAAATTAGCTATTCTTGATGATGCAAAATAGGCATCAGTATAACCAGTAGCACCAAAAAAAGCAGCAATAACTATTTCTCTTATTAGTCCTAAAATTCTACTTAACATATTAATTAACATTACAATTAAACTTGATTTAAACATGTAATTCCTTTCTAATAATAAAATCATTATCAGATAAAGTTATATCTATACTACCCTCTTTAAATAAATCTAGTATAGCTAAGAAAAAACTAACAATTCTTCCTTTTGAAAAATTCCCTTTCATTAATGAAGAAAATAATAATTCATTATTTTTACTAAATTCTTTTTCAATTTCAAACAACGCATCTGTTGTTGTAAATGTATCTACAACATTTATTTTAATATTTTCCTTAATTTCTACTTTATTAATCAAATTATTAAATATTTCACACAAATTATTCAAAGTTAAATCTTCCAAAGAATAATATATGTTATATTGCTCTTTAGTTTTATTTCCTTTAACTATATATGGAACATTATATTCAATTTCTCTTTTAGAAAATTCTTCAGCAATTTCCTTAATCACCTTGTATTCAAGTATTCTTTTTTCTAAATCTTGTTCTTTTTCTATTTTTTTATCCTCATTTAATATAGAATAAGCCTTAATTTCTAATAGTTCTGTTGCCATAGCTAAAAATTCTATTTTAATTTTTAAATTTTGTTCAGTTTCTTTATTAATAATATTAAGATATTCATCAATAATTTCTGATATATATATTTTTGAAATATCAATTTTTTTATTATCTATCAAATGTAAAAATAAATCTAATGGACCCTCAAAATCTTCAGTTTTAACTAATAAATCAATATTTATCATATATTTTCTCTTTCCATATTTTTGTATCCATTAAAATTTGTTGTTTTAGTTCTTCTAATGAACACATCTTTTTTTCTAATCTAATATTTTCAAGTAAATCTACAACTATTATTTTATCATAGATTTCTTCATCAAAATCAAAAATATGAGTTTCAATATGTAACCCCTCATTTTCTAATGTTGGATTTTTGCCAATATTCATAATACCGTAATATGTATTATCATCATCTTCTATATGTATCCTAACACCATAAACAGCAAATAAAGGATAAATCTTATTTTTTGATAATAGATTTGCAGTCGGAAACCCTAGAGTCCTAGCAAGTTTTTTTCCATGAACTACTTTATCCATAATAATATATTCGTGACCCAATAATTTTTGTACATAAGTCATTTTACCATTTTCAATTAATGTTTTGATAAATGTACTTGAAATTACACAATAATCTTTATCTAAATAATCTTTTAATTCTTTTATATCTACTATTTTTAATTCATCAGTTTTCAAATTAAATAAAACAGGATTGATAACATTAACTTTAATCTTATCTTTTAATAATTCATTTAATTTTATAACATCACCTTTTTTTCTATTTCCAAAACTATAATTAAAACCACAAAAAATTTCTGATGCGTTTAATTTATCAATTAGTATATTATTTACAAAATCTTCTGGAGATAATTCATTAACATCAAAAAATTCTTCTAAATATACATAATCTAAATTCATTTTTTCAAAAATATATAATTTCTCAGATAATGTTGTAATTAAAGTATCCTTTTTTTTAGGATATTCTCTAAAAGTATATATCAATACTTTTTGATTTAATTTTTTCCCTAATTCTAATGCTTCATTGATAATTTTATGGTGTCCTAAATGGACACCATCAAAATTACCTAAAACTACTATATTTTTTTCTTTAAAAACAATATCATTAAGAATCTTACTCTTACTAAATTTTGCAAATTCCTCTGCATAACTTACATTTTTTAAGATTACTTTCATTTTTTACCTCTCGATTATTCAGAAAATACTATTTTTTCTACTTCTGAATATTTTTTTACATAATGTATTTTAATTTGTGATAATATTTCTTCTGGTAGCTCTACTGTATCACTTTTATTTTCAAAAGGAAGTATTATTTCTCTAATACCTATTCTGTGTGCTCCTAATACTTTCTCTTTTATTCCACCAACTGGAAGTACTTCTCCAGTAATAGTAATTTCACCTGTCATAGCAATATTTTGTCTTACTTTTCTTTCAGATAAAATTGAAACTATTGCAGTTGTAATTGTTATACCTGCTGATGGTCCATCTTTTGGTGTAGCACCCTCCGGGAAATGTAAATGTATGTCATATTCTTCATAAAATTTAGAATTAATTACTGATAACTTTTTATAATTTGCCCTAACATAAGTATAAGCAACACTTGCTGATTCTTTCATTATTAAACCTAATTTACCAGTAAACTGTATTTGACCTTTTCCATCCATTTTAACAGCTTCAACATCTAAAGTAGTTCCTCCAACAGAAGTCCAAGCAAGTCCCTTAACTACTCCTAATTTTGCATTTTTTTCTGCCATTTTATCTTTCTTATATTTTTCTGGTCCTAAATAATCTGATAAATTTTTTAAATTAATCGCATACTTTTTAGATGAATCTTCTAGCTTTAGTTTAGCAATTTTTCTAAGTATTTTTACTATTTCTCTTTTCAAATTACGAACTCCAGCTTCCATAGTATATTTATTAATAATTTCAAGTAAAACACTATCTGAAAATTTAACATCTTTTATACTTGTTTCAACTTTTGCTTGACTAACTAAATAATTTTTAGCAATAACTAATTTTTCTTGTATAGTATATGAATCTACATTTATTACTTCCATTCTATCAAGTAATGGTCTAGGTATACCTGAATAATCATTAGCTGTACAAATAAAGAAAGCATCTGATAAATCATATTCAAAATCAACATAATTATCTTTAAATGTTTTATTTTGTGCAGGATCTAATACTTCTAGCAATGCAGAAGCTGGATCTCCTTTAAAATTAGAATCTAATTTATCTATTTCATCTAATAATATTACAGGATTATTAACCTTTGCTCTTTTTAATGCTTCTATAATTCTTCCTGGCATTGCTCCTATATATGTCCTTCTATGACCTCTAATTTCAGATTCATCATGAACACCACCTAATGAAATTCTTTCAAATTTTCTATTCATAGCATGAGCTATAGACTCCCCTAACGAAGTTTTACCAACTCCTGGTGGTCCTATTAAGCAAAGTATAGTTCCCATTTTTTTATTATTTTCTTTATTTAATTGATTAACAGCAAGATATTCTAAAACAGTATCTTTAACTAATTTTAAACCAAAATGTTCTTTATCTAGTATTTCTTCTGCTATTTTTATATCAATATCCTCTGTTTCACTTTTTTCCCAAGGAATTTCAAGCATAGTATCTATATATGTTCTAATAACACCTGCTTCAGCAGAAAAATTATTCATTTTCTTATATCTATTAACTTCTTTCATTAGCTTATCTGCTAATTCATATGGTAAATCTCTTGATTCTATATGAGATATTAATTCATTTATTTCATCTTCAGTATCTTCTTCATCTAATTCAGAATAAAGCCCTTTAATTTTCTCTCTAATATAGTACTGTCTTTGATTATCTTCTATGTTTTTTTTAACCTTATTTTCTACACTTCTATCAATTTCTTCTAATTCTATTCTAATTTTTAATGCTTTAGTTAAATTTTCAAAAATCTCATCTACATTGTTAGATTTTAAAATTTCTACTCTATTTTCTTCATTTAAATCTAAAGTTGATGCTAAAGTATACATAAAAGTTTCAAAAGATTTAATTTCAAAAATACTTTTTATTAAATCTTCAGGAATTAATTTATTATTTACAATATTTAAATCTTGAATTAAAGATTGTAAATACATTCTATATTTCTTATTATTAGCTTTCTTTGTTTTTTCTATAGGATAGTTTTCATATTTTGCTTTAAACATCCCATTTTCACTAATAACATCTGTTACCTTTATTCTTTCTTCCCCTTCAATTATTAACCTTAAATTACCATCTGGTGTTTTCATTATTTGAATAATTTTACCAATTACACCCACTGTTTCAACATCATCAATTCCCTCTATTTCCTCATTAAATGAGTTTTTTTGAATTGCTAAAACTAATTTACCCTCTGTATGTTCTACAGAATAATCTACGGCTTTTTTACTGAAATCTCTTCCTACTATTATAGGTATAACTGCTTGTGGAAAAAATACTATTTCTCTAATAGGAATAAAAGGTAATATTTCCATTTTATTCATCAATTCTTCCCTTTCTCACTTTTTATAAATAATTCATTTTTTTCAATTATCATGTCTTTAGTAATAATTACTTTCTCAGTATCTTTTTTTGAAGGTATTTCATACATTAAATCAAGCATGGTATTTTCAATAATACTTCTTAAACCTCTTGCTCCTATTTTTCTTTTTAATGCAAGTTCAGCAATTTCTTCTATAGCATCTTCTTCAAAAATCAATTCTACATTTTCAATTTCAAAATATTTTTTATATTGCTTAATAATCGCATTTTTAGGCTTTGTTAAAATAGAAACTAAAGCTTCTTTATTTAATTCTGATAAAGCTGTTATTACTGGTAATCTTCCTATAAGTTCTGGAATTATACCAAATTTTCTAATATCTTCTGGTAAAACATGGTCAAAAATAGTCATATCATCTAATTCTTCGTTTTTATCCAAGTTTAAACCAAAACCAATTTGTTTTTTATTTAATCTTCTTTTTATTTTTGATTCAAGTCCCTCAAAAGCTCCACCAACTATAAATAATATATTAGTTGTATCAATTTCTATCATTTCTTGATTAGGGTGTTTTCTTCCACCTTGAGGTGGAACAGAAGATACTGTTCCCTCAACAATTTTTAATAATGCTTGTTGTACCCCCTCACCAGATACATCACGAGTTATAGAAGTATTTTCAGACTTTCTAGCTATCTTATCAATTTCATCTATATATATTATTCCTCTTTGTGCTAATTCTATATTATAATCTGAGGCTTTTATTAACTTTAACAATACATTTTCAACATCATCTCCAACATAACCTGCTTCAGTAATAGTAGTTGCATCTGCTATAGCTAAAGGAACATCAAGTATTTTGGCTAATGTTTGAGCAAGTAAAGTTTTACCTGAACCAGTTGGTCCAATTAATAATATATTAGATTTTTGAATTTCTATATCATTATCTTCTCTATCAAGTATTGAAAGTCTTTTAAAATGATTATATACTGCAACAGATAATACTTTTTTAGCTTGTTCTTGACCTATAATATATTCATCAAGTTTTTCTTTTATTTCCTTAGGTTTTAATAAATTAAAATTATCAAAATTATCTGTTTCTTCATATTCTAATTCAATATCTCTATTTTCAATACATTCATTACATATAAATGCAGTTGAATCTTCATTTGAAAATAATGTATCTACTTCATTTTCACTTTTATCACAAAATGAACAAAAACATTCTTTTTTATTTTTCATTCTTATTTCTCCAATACTTTATCTACTAATCCATAAGCTACTGCTTCTTCTGCTGATAAATAATTATCTCTTTCAGTATCTGCTATAATTTTTTCAAAACTTTGTCCAGTATTTTTTGAAAGTATTTCAGCTAACTTATGTTTTGTTTTTAATATATTTTCTGCAACTATTTGTATATCTGTTGCTTGTCCTCTTGCTCCACCTAAAGGTTGATGTATCATAACTTCTGAATTAGGTAATGCAAATCTTTTGCCTTTAGTTCCTGAAGATAAAAGAAATGCTCCCATACTTGCTGCCATACCTATACATACAGTTACAACATCACAAGATATATGATTCATTGTATCATAAATCCCAAACCCTGCTGTAACCATTCCACCTGGTGAATTTATATACATTGTAATATCTTTTTCTTTATCCTGTGCATTTAAGAATAATAATTGAGCTATTATTGCATTTGCCATTTCTGTATTAATTTCACCACTTAAAAAAATTATTCTATCTTTCAATAATCTTGAATAAATATCGTAAGTTCTTTCTCCATTACCCTCATTTTCAATTACATATGGTACTAAACTCATTTTTTCTCCCCTTTCTATATATTGGAAAACTAGACCTAAGTCTAGTTCCAAAAATTATTAGTTATTTATTAATAAATAATCATTTACTTTTGCAAAGAATAATTGTGAATTAATTTGTCCAAAAAATCTATTAACTCCATCTGTTTTTTCTAATTCAGCAGTTAATTGATCCATTGTCATTCCATACATTCCAGCAACTCTTTGTAATTCTGCATCAAATTCAGCTTCTGTAACTTCAATTCCCTCTACTTCAGCAATTCTTGATAAAATAAAGCTTGATTTAACACCTTTTTCAGCATTTTCTCTTAAGTCTTCTCTCATTTTTTCAACTGTTTGACCTGTCATTTGTAAGTATGCTTCTAAATTCATACCTTGCATTTGTAATGTTTGTGCAAATCTATCAATTTGTGCATTTATTTCTTGTTCTACAGTTATTGTAGGAACTTCCATTGTTGTTGCATCTGCTATATTTTCAACAATTGTTTGTAATCTTTTATTTTTTGCTTGATTTTCTTTATTTGATAATATATTTCCTTTAATTGCATTTCTTAAATCTTCTAAAGTATCTGAACCTGATGCTTTTGCAAATTCATCATTTAATTCTGGAATTATTGATTCTTCTAAACTATTTAATTTAACTTTAAATACTGCTTCTTTCCCTTTTAAATTTTCAGCATGGTATTCTTCTGGGAATTTAACATTTACATCAAATTCTTCTCCAAGTTTTTTACCAACTATTTGTTCTTCAAAAGTATCTATAAAGCTTTTAGAACCTAATTCTAATCTATGATTTTCTGCTTTACCTCCATCAAAAGCTACACCATCTACAAATCCTTCAAAATTAATAACTGCTATATCTCCTAATTTAGCCTCTTCTCTTTCAGTTTTTTCAAATTTCTTAGCTCTTTGAACCATTCTATTTATTTCATTTTCTACTTCTTCATCAGTAACTGATACTTCTTCTGCTTTTATATCTAACCCTTTATATTTAGGTAATTCAAATTCTGGAAATACAGCAACCTTTAAATTCATTTTTAATTTATTTTCATCATATTCTAATGAAACTATTTGTAAATCTGCTACAGGTCTTAATTTTTCTTCTCTAATTAAAGTAGTATATTCTGTTTTTAATATTTCATTTATTAATTCATCTCTTATTTCACTCTTGAATGTTTTTTCAATAACATCTACTGGTACATGACCTTTTCTAAATCCATCAACTTTAACATTTTTAAATTTAACTAAAATAGATTCTCTTAATGTTTTGTATTCTTGTCCTTCTTTTAATATTTCAAAAGCTACCTCTGAACCTGCTAATTTTTCTAATTTCATTTTTCCTCCTAATTATTCTATATCTTTTAATTTTAATCTTAATATTTTTTTACCTATTAATTCAGGTGTATATATTATTTTATACAATTTATTTGAATTTTTCAAGTTTAATTTATAACTCAAATTATAGCCTAATATTTGTATATCTTTACCATTTCTATATATATTTGCTTTAAAATGTTTATTATCAACACCAAATATTAAAATATTTCTAAATTTAATATTTTCATCATAGAAATTTGGTTCATCATTAGAAAGACCAAATGGTCCTAAACTATTTATTTCAGTCATTTTCTTTGTAGTTATTTGAGCTATAGGAAATTTAGCATCTATAACTATATTATTTTTTGATTTTTCTGTAAGATTTAAATTATACATCTTTTGTTTAAGTTTATCTCTTATTAAATTTAAGTTAGAACTTGTAATTAAAAATCCAGCTGCAAGATTATGTCCACCAAAATTAATAAAATAATCTGAAAATTCAGATATTAATTTATATATATTCTTATTTTCGATACTTCTACACGAACCTTTGCAATAACCATCAACCTTAGAAACAATAATCACTGGAACTTTAAATTCTAATGCTAATTTTGATGTAATAGAACCTAAAACTCCTAAGTTTATATCGTTTATTTCATAATATATATAATTTAATTTTTTAATATCTCTGTTTTCAAGAAATTTTACTATTTTATTGTATATCTTGCTTTCATAATTTTTTCTTTCGTTATTATACTCATACATTTCATTTAATATCTGAGTATTAATTTTTTCAGAATTTGATGTTAAAAATTTTATTATTTTTAACGGGTCATCTAATTTTCCTATTGCATTAATTAACGGTGATATTCTATAACTTATATCATTAATTGTAATATATTCTGGATCAATTTTAAAATTTTCTATTATCATTTTAAATGCCAAAATATTAGTTTTAGAAAAATTCTTAAGTCCTCTTTTTATCAAAAATCTATTTTCATCAACACATTCCATAACATCTGCAATAGTAGCAAGTGAAATTAATTCACAATATTCATATATATCTGAAATTGATTTATCTGGTAATTTTGAATATATAGCTTGAACTAACTTAAATACTACTCCTGCACCTGATAATTCCTTAAATGGATAATTTTCTGATTTTTTAGGGTTGATTTCTAATATAGATTTCATATTTTTATTATTATAATGATGGTCTGTTATTATTAAATCAACACCCATAGACTTTAACATATCCATATGTAATATCTCACCAAACGAATTATCCACTGAAATAACAAGTTTAATATTTTTATCTTCTATATTTTTAAAATATTCTTCATCCAAACTATATTTAAACATTGTTCTTGTAGGAATATATATTTCATTTTTTATATTTAATTTATCAAAAATTTTAGAAAGATAAAGTGAGCCTGATATGCCATCAATATCATAATCTCCAAAAATCAATATTTTCTTGTCTTTATCCATAAATTCTAAAATTTTATCAACTACTTCTTCCATATTTGTTAATAAAAATGGATCATGTAATTGTTTATAACTTGGATTTAAAAAAGAGTTCATTTCTTCTTTAGAATGTATTTTTTTATTAAGTAGTAAAGTTGTAATTAATTCATCTTTATTAAAAAGTTTCATTTTACTTTCTAAATAATCATTCTCATAGAACATCCATTTCCAATTCATGATTATTCCTCACTATCTATATTAACAGTAGCCATTGCTTCTTTTAATATTTTAGATATTTTCACACTATATTCTACACTATCATCTAAATGTATTCTAATTTCTGGAGTATATCTAATTTCTAAATTTTCACCAACTTTTTTCCTAAAAAATCCTTTTAACTTATTTAATTCTTCTAAAAGTTTTTCTTTATTTATATTTTGTTTATAATCTAAAATTGACATAATTACATCTGCATAACGAGCATCTGGCGATAAATTAACTGACTTAACTGTAACCAAGTTTCTAATTTTTTCATTTTTAACTTCTAATAATATAGCTGTACCGATGATTCTTGAAATTTCTTTTTCTAAACCTCTTTTTCTTCTAATATTCATAAATACCCCTATCTATTGTTTTACTTGTTCTACAACAAATGCTTCTATTATATCTCCTGCTTTTATATCATTGAAATCTTTAATTCCTATACCACAATCTTGTCCAATACTTGCTTCTTTAACATCATCTTTATATCTCTTAAGTGATGCAATTTCACCCTCATGAACAATAATACCGTCACGTAATAATCTAATCTTAGATTGACGAGTAATTTTACCTTCAATTACTAATGAACCAGCAATATTACCTACATTTGAAATTTTGAATACTTCTCTTACTTCTAATCTTCCATTATATATTTCCTTATATTCTGGATCTAACATACCTTTCATAGCTTTTTCAAGATCTTCTGTAACATGATATATTACATTATAGTTTCTAATTTCTACTCCAGATTTTTCTGCTTCTGTTCTCGCTGTATTTGTTGGTCTAACACTAAATGCAATAATAATTGCATTTGATGCTGCCGCAAGCATTACATCTCCCTCAGTAACTGCTCCAGCACTTGCTTGAATAATATTCATACTTATCTTATCATTTGATAATTTATTAATTGATTCTTTAAGTGCTTCAGCTGATCCTTTAGAATCTGCTCTAATAATACATTTTAATTCTTTTAATTGTTGATCTTCTAATTCTTTAGATAAACTTTCAAGTGAAATATGTTTTTTCTTATTAAGTTCATCTTTTTTCTCATTTTTAAAATCTTCAACTATTTTCTTAGCTTGTTTATCATTATTTACACAATATAGTAAATCTCCAGCTTCAGGTATTTCATTAAATCCTGTAATTTCAACTGGTTGTGAAACTCCAGCTTTAGTAATCTTATTTCCTCTATCATCTAACATAGATCTTACTCTACCATAAGATGACCCAGAAACAAATATATCTCCTATTTTTAATTCTCCCTCTTGAATTAAAATGTCTGCAACTGGTCCCATTTGTACATCTAATCTTGATTCAACTACTATAGCCTTAGCTCTCTTTTTGTGATTTGCTTTAAGCTCCATTATTTCTGAAGTTAAAAGTATTGTTTCTAGTAGGGCATCTAAATTTAACTTTTGTTTTGCTGAAATTTCTACCATTTCAGTATTTCCTCCCCATTCTGGAGAGATTAAACCATGTTCAAGTAATTCTTGTTTAACTTTCATTACATTTGCACCAGGTTTGTCTATCTTATTAATAGCAACTATAATAGGCACATTTGCTTCTTTAGCATGCGAAATTGCTTCAATAGTTTGTGGTTTAACGCCATCATCTGCTGCAACTATTAATATAGAAATATCTGTTATATTCGCTCCTCTTACTCTCATTTCAGTAAAAGCCTCATGTCCTGGAGTATCTATAAATGTTATTTTTTGTTTATTCCATTCAACTTGATAAGCACCTATTCTTTGTGTAATACCTCCAGCTTCACCATCAATCACATTTGTATGTCTTAGTGCATCTAATAATGAAGTTTTACCATGATCTACATGTCCCATAATTGTTATTACCGGAGCTCTTAATTCTTTATCTTCTTCTTTATCTTCTATTTCAAGATTATATTTTTCTCCATAAGATACTTCTATTATTTCTTCTTTTTCAACTATTACATTATACTCAATAGCTATTTCTTCTGCTTCTTCAATGTTTAATATAGCATTAGCAGTATACATCTTACCTTGCATAAAGAATTTTTTAATTATGTCAGATGAATTAATTCCTAATTTTTCAGCTAATTCTTTAATTGATATTTCTTGAGGTAGAACAACTAGTCCAACTCCACCCTCTTCATCTCTTATTACTTCTGATTTTACAACTTTTTCTTTTTTCTTGATTTTTTTCTTTTTATCTTCTTTTCTAAAATCATCACGTAATTCTTTTAATTTTCTTTCTTCATCTTTTGTTTTTTTATCATTTTCATATTTCTTTTTCTCAAATTTAGATTTTAATTTAGAGTTTTTAGATTTAACATCATTTTCCATTGTTGGAATTTCTATTATAGCTTCTTTTTCTTCTTTAGCGTGTGTTTTAAATGGTTTCTTATTATCATCATTTCTTCTATCTTTATTAAATGGTCTTCTTTCTCCATTTTCAAAAGGCTTTCTTTCTCCAAAATTTTGATTATTTCTTTTCTCAAAAGGTTTTCTTTCTCCATTATTGCTAAAGTTTCTATTGTCTCTATTTACTCTATTATCCCTATCTTTATTAAAGTTTTCTTTATTTTCAAACTTAGGTCTTTCTCCTCTAAAATTATTTTTTCTTTCATTATTATTTTTTTCAGAAAAATCTCTATTTTCTCTATTAAAAGGTTTTCTTTCTCCGAAATTTTGATTGTTTCTTTTTTCAAAAGGTTTTCTCTCACCAAAATTCTGATTATTTCTTTCTGGTCTTTCACCTTTATTTTCATTTTTATCAAATCTATCATTTCTAAATTTATTATTATTATTATTATTTTTATTAAATTTATTGTTATTTCTGTTATTAAATATTATTTTTTCACCAATTACTTCTTCTTTTTTAGAAGTATTTTTTTCAACTGATTTCATTGGATTTAATTTATTTTCTATATCTTTTATTTCACTTTCACTTAAAGCTGATAAACTTGATTTATCATATCCCATTGTTTTTAATTTTGTAATAAGATCATTAGTTGATTGTCCAATTTTCTTAGCAAACTCATAAACTCTCACTTATTCCACCTCCATTTTATTTAGTATCCCTCTTACAACCTTTTTAGTTTTTACCCCTATTACCTTAACATCACTTAAAAAGATTTTTTTTAAAGAATATTGTTTTTCAATAAATATTATATTTACATTATTTAACTTAGCTATTTTTTTTAATTTATTAACATATTTCCCATTAATATCAGATGGTATAATCAAAAGTTTCACTATAGAATCTTTCATTCCATCTAAATTTTCATCTACTCCATATACTAAATATTCAGAATTTTTTAATCCCTCTAATATTCTTAAAATATGTTCATCTTTGTTTTCTCTATTTTCTTTTTTTTCAAAATGCTTAAGAATTTTTTCTGCACTTTTCATTTCAACTTTAAATTTATTAAAAAATTTCTGAAAAACTTCTAAATCATTTTTGATATACTTTCCTCTATTTTGAATATTTTGATTTTCATCATAAACATATTCACCTTTTAAATTTTCAACAAATCTAAGTAAATTTTCTTTCTTATCATTAGCTCTTGTAATTACACAAGTTCTTATTATTACATTACTCTTGTTTTTCTCTCTCTTCTTCTCCAATTTCATCACTCGCCTCTATATTTACTCTTAATTTACATAGTTTACCAGCAAGTTTAGAGTTTACTCCTTTTTTACCTATAGCAAGTGTTAATTGACTTGGATCAACTTCAACTTTAGCAACTATTTCATCTTCATTTCTTACTATTTCTACTGAAAATATTTCAGCAGGATATAGTGCATTTTTAACAAAAAGTCTTTGATCAGCATTCCATTCTACTAATTCAATCTTTTCTCCATTTAATTCATTAATAACATTACTTATTCTAATTCCGTCTTTACCTATACAAGACCCTTTTAAATCTATATTTGGATCTTCTGAATAAATAGCTACCTTAGATTTAACTCCTACTTCTCTTGCTATGTTTTTAATAACTATGCTACCTGAAGCAATTTCAGGAACTTCTCTTTCAAATAGTTTATGTATTAATTTATCATCTGTTCTTGTAATATCCACTTTTGGAAATCTTCCATTAGTATCAACATTTCTAATATATGCTACTAATCTATCTCCAACTTGCACTTTATCAAGTTCTGATAATTCTCTTTGTGGTATTATTACATCTAGTCCATTCATAGAAACGTAAAGACTTCCATTTTCTTCAATTCTTCTTACTATAACATTTACTATTTGGTGTTCTATTGCAATAAGTTGTTTAGAAATTAATTCTTTCTCTTGTTCTCTTATATATTGAATAATTATTGATTTTGCTCTTTGAATTGCATTTCTATTAAATTCATCAGCATTTAATTCTATTTTTAAATAATCTCCAACTTTTATCCTTTTTCTATAGTTTTTAGCCTTACTAAAAGGAATTTCAGTTGTTTCATTATATACTTTAACTTCATCATCTATAATTAACTTTTCACAGAACATTTTAACATCTCCTGTTATTTGGTCAATTTCAATTTCTAAATTTTCTTGATCATTAAAATCCTTTTTATATGCAGCTAACAATCCTGTTTTTAGTCTTTCTAATAAATCACCTTTTGGTATACCTTTTTCTTTTTCTAATTCTTCGATTGCATCTAAAAATGTCAATTTATCTTTAGATTTCATTTTCAACATCCTCCTTAAATATTTTATCAGATAAATTAAATATTAATTTTGCAGTTTTAACTTTTTCTAAAGGTATTTCTATATTTCCTATAACATCATCCTTTAGTAAAATTAGATTATTTTCAAAACCTAATAACATACCTTCAAAACTCTTTTTATTTTCAATATTATTTTTTGTTTTCACACTTATCTTTTTACCTGTAAATCTAATAAAATCTTTTTCTTTTTTTAGCTTTCTTTCAAGTCCAGGAGTTGAAACTTCTAAATAAAATTTATCATCAATTAATTCATCAACAATATTATCTATTTTTGTACTTAGCATAACACAGTCATCTAAACTTGTATTTCCAGTTTTAGATTCAACATATATTCTTAGAAAATTGTATCCTCCCTCTCTAACATACTCAATGTCTGCTAATTCCAAAGAATTTTCATTTAAATATGGCTGTATTTCTTTTTCAATTTTTAATAAAACTTCTTCCACATTATATTCCTCCTTTATTTTAATATTAAAGAGTGGGTCGCCCCACTCTCCTTTCAAATATCATATTTATATTGTTATGATAACATATTTTTACTTAAAAATCAAGAATTTTAGTAATATATACACATTTTTATTTAATTTTTAAAAAGATTATGATATAATTAGGAATATATTATATAACGGAGGGAAAAATGGGAAGACACGGTACTATCGCAGGTCGTAAAGAGGCTCAAGATAGAAAAAGAGCATCTGCATTTACAAAATATGTAAGATTAATTACAGTTGCAGCTAGAGAGGGTGCAGATCCAGATTACAACGTTGCATTAAAACATGCTATTGAAAAGGCTAAAAGTATTAATATGCCTAACGACAATATACAAAGAGCTATAAAAAAAGGTTCAGGTGCTGATGGTGGAGCTGGTTATGAAAGCTTAAATTATGAGGGTTATGGACCAGGTGGAGTTGCATTAATAGTTGAAATACTTACAGATAATAGAAATAGAACTGCTTCAAGTGTTAAATCTTCTTTTGACAAAAACGGAGGGAATCTTGGAACACCAGGATGTGTATCATATATGTTTGAAAGAAAAGGAGAAATTATTATTGAAAAAACATCTGAATCAGATGAAGATGAATTAATGATGATAGCATTAGATTCAGGAATGGATGATATGAAAGTTTATGATGATAGTTTCTACATCACTACTCCTACTGATACTTTTGATAATGTATTAAATAGTATTAAAGAAGCTAAATATTCTGTAGTTGAGGCTGACATATCTTATGTACCCTCTATAGAAGTTGAAAATCTATCAGCTGAAGATTTAGAAAAATTAAATAAATTAATAGATGTACTAGAAGATAATGATGATGTTCAAAAAGTACATCACAACTATACTGGAGAATAAAAAAAAACGACTAGCGTCGTTTTTTTTTATAATAAATGTCTATATCTTTCTCTTAATCTTAAAACCCTTTCAGTTTTAAATTTACCCATACCTTTTATACTACATATTTGCTCATAATCTGCATTTAATAAATTACTTAAATTTTTAAAATGTTCTACAAGATTTTCAACATCTTTTTTTGTTAATTTATTGGCAGTATTAAGTATTCTATATCCCTTAGGAAATAAATTCTCATCAATAAGATCTTGTTTTAAATCATATCCAAGTACTTTAGCGAGTTTAGAATCATCTCTAATATCGTCCTTAGATAATTCAAGTAAATCAGCAAATATCTTTTCTGCACTTTTATTTTTTCTATTATAGTCTTTAATAAAATCTATTAAACTATTTTTTTGATTTGCCATTATCTCATTATGTTGTAATTCAACTAAACGTCCCTCTGTTCCAAGCTCCATTATATATTGTCTAACTTCTTTATCCATAGTAAACATTAAACAAAAATATCTTAAGCCAGAAATCACTTCTTCAAGCAATACAGTATTTTCAAATTCAGATATAGTTAAATTTACTAAATATTTATTCACTGAACTAGCATATTTTTCAAGCGACATTATAGCTTGTGATGATTTAATTAATAAATCTCCTACTAATTCTAATGTACGCTTAAATTGACCTTTTGAAACAGTAATTCTTTTTCTCCTCTCAGAAATAGTTATAACAATATTTCCTGTGAGTTTTGCAATTCTATCAGCAGTTCTATGTCTTGTTCCACTTTCGGTAGTTTCTACATTTTTATCAGGTTGTAATTGTATATTAGCTCCATGAATTATTTTTAAATCTTCAGAAATTAATATTGCTCCATCCATTTTAGCAAGTTCGTAAACTTTTTGAGGAGTAAAAGTTGTTTCTAGTTTAAATCCACCATCTATATATTTTTCCATATCTTCAAGTGAACCTAAAATTATTAGACCTCCTAATGAAGCTTCTTGTATTTTTTCTATGGCAGACCTCAAAGGTTGACCTGGTGCTATTATTTTAAATATTTGTTCATATACTTTCTCTTCTTTATTAATCATAGATTATCACAACCTTTCTACCAATTCACTAATATTATTAATATAACTTAATTTTAATTCTGTTTCAAAATTTTCAAGCTCTAATTGATGTGCTCTAGGAATATATACACCTTTAAAGCCTAATTTTTCTAATTCCTTTATTCTCTTTTTTATAAAAGATATTTTCCTTATTTCACCTCTTAATCCTATTTCGCCTATTGCAGCAATTTTTTGACTAATTTGTAAATTTTTTATAGTTGAAATAAAAGATAAGACTATAGCTAAATCAGCTGCTTGATCTTTAAGTTGTATTCCACCTGGTATATTTAAATAAATATCATTATTACCTAAATCTATTGATAAAGTTTTAGATAATACAGCAAGTAATATTTCTATTCTATTTCTATCATATCCCTCAATAATTCTTTTAGGTAATCCAAATTTAAGAGGAAGTGCTAAAGTTTGTATTTCAAATAATATAACTCTTGAACCCTCTATTGATGTTGTTATAATACTTCCAACATTTTTTTCATCTCTCTCGGATATAAAAAACTCTGAAGGATTTTTTATTTCTTCTATACCGTCTTCTTTCATATCAAAAATTGATATTTCATTTGTAGAACCATATCTATTTTTTATACTTCTTATTATTCTATAATAATTATTTTCATCTCCCTCAAATGAAAGAACAGCATCGACCATGTGTTCTAATAATTTTGGTCCTGCTAATTTTCCATCTTTAGTTACATGTCCAACTATATAAAAAGAAATGTCATTTGTTTTAGCTATATCTATTAATTTTAAAGAACAATCTCTTATTTGAGATACTGAACCAGGAACTGAAGATACAGTTTCTGAATATATGGTCTGTATTGAATCTATTATTACAACTTTAGGCTTTGAATTATTAATTGCAACTTCAATATTTTCTAAATTAGTTTCACTTAATAAGAAAATTGATTTAGAATTGACACCAATTCTCATAGCTCTTTCTTTTATCTGCTTTGTAGATTCTTCTCCTGATACATACAAAACCTTATTATTTTCAGCATACTCATTAGATAATTGTAATAAAAAAGTAGATTTTCCTATTCCAGGATTACCTGTAATTAATACAACTTCTCCTTGTGTTAATCCACCACCAAGGACTCTATCAAATTCTGAAAATTTAGTTTTTATTCTAAATTCTTTTTCAAATTTAACTTCATTTATTGTAGTTAAATCAATATTTTTACTTGATTTTATTTTAGAAATATTTAATTCTAATTCTTCCTCTATAGTTCCCCAACTCTCACATGATGGACATTTTCCAATCCACTTTAAAGTTGTATTTCCACATTCGGTACAAACATATCTCACTTTTTTATTTGCCATTTTTTATCATATTTACCTTTTCATTGATATCTGAAATAATAGCTTTTGGTAAAAATCCAGATAAATTCCCACCATTTAAAGCAATTTCTTTTACTATACTAGAACTTAAATAAAGATACTCTCTGGAAGCTGTTAAAAATATTGTTTCAAAAGGTTTAGATGCTAGAGTTTCATTTGTTAATGTAACTTGAAGTTCATATTCATAATCTGAAACTGCTCTTAATCCTCTAACTAAAATATCAATATTTTCATTTTTCATATATTCTACAAGTAGTCCAGAACATTTAACTACCTTAGCATTATTAATATTTTCTTCTCTTAAAACTTTTTCTATTAATTTAACTCTTTCATCTATACTAAACCATTCTTTTTTAGATGAATTTATAAATACTCCTATTATTAAATCATCAAACAATTTAGCACTTCTTTTTATAATATCTAAATGACCTTTAGTAATAGGATCAAAACTTCCTGGATAAATAACCTTAATATTCATCTAATGCTCCTTATTTAATTTCTCTATAGCTTGTTTTGCTGCAATTTTTTCTGCCATTTTCTTACTTTTGGCTATACCTTTACCATATAATCTTTCTTCAACTCTTACTTCTATTTCAAAAGTTTTATCATGATCTGGTCCTAATTCACTTACCACATTGTAAATAGGTGTTACCTTGTATTTTAGTTGAGTAATTTCCTGTAATGCCGATTTATAGTCTGAAACCCATTCTATCTTATCTAAATTATTAATTTTAGATTCTAATAATTTCAACACAACATCTCTAGTTGTAGAATAATCTGAATCAAGATATATTGCTCCTACCATAGCTTCAAATACATCCCCTAACACAGAATTTCTTTCTCTACCTCCAGACATATTTTCTCCATTACTCAAAAAAACATAATTTCCTAAATCTAAATCTCTTGAAATAGTTGAAAACACTGTTTCACTAATAATTTGACTTTTTATTTTGGATAATTCTCCCTCATTACTTTTTAAATTATTCTTATATATATATTCTGTTGTAATTAAATCCATAACAGAATCTCCTAAAAATTCTAATCTTTCATTATCCTTAATATTAGGAGAATTATGTTCATTCACATATGAACTATGAGTCAAAGCTTCTAAAAGTAGCTTTTTGTTTTTAAAAGTATAATTTATTTTGGACATCAATTCATCAAAATCCATTTTTTTCATATTATTTTACTCTTTTCTCCTCAATAATTTTAATTAAATCATTTACTGTCTTTATATCTTTTATTTCTTCTTTTGTAATTTCAAATCCATATTTTTCTCCTATAGTCGAAGATAATTCAATTAAATCTAATGAATCTGCTCCGAAGTCTTCAACTATTTTAGATTCAAGTGTTATATTTTCACTTTCAATATCTAATTGATCTAATATTATTTCCCTTATTTCTTCAAACATACTTTTTTCCTTTCAAGTTTAATACCTTATTATATCATATTTTTAAACTACTTACAATGATTTAAGATTTCTAAAATATCAGCAAAATCACTTGCAAAATATGTTGGTTTAATATCTATATCATTATCTTTTTTCATATAATTAAACCATATAGAATCAATACTATAATTATTGGCACCTAAAACATCAGCAGTTAAACTATCACCTATCATTAAAACTTCTTTTTTATTAAATTTTAAATCTTTTTCTATAAACTCAAAAAATTCTTTAGAGGGTTTACTACTACCAATTTCTTGAGAAATATATACTTTTTTAATATATTTTTTAATACTTGAATTATTTAATCTACTGTTCTGTATTTCTGTAAATCCATTAGTTGCTGCATAAATTTCATATTTGCAAGATAATTTTTCTAATAATTGACTAGCACCTTTCATTTCTATTCCTTGTTTTCCAATTATTTTAGTATATTTTTCTGATAATTCTTTGCCATCTTTTTCTATGCCAAAATGATTAAATACTATGGAAAATCTTGTGTCCATTAATTCTTCACTATTAATTAAATTTTTTTCTAATTTTTCCCATAATTTTTTATTTTCTATTTTATACAAAGATTTAAATTCTTCAATATTTTCTACTCTTTCTTCAGTAAAAAATTCATTTAGTGCATTTTCTTCTGATTTATTAAAATCTAATAATGTATTATCTAAATCAAATAATAATATTTTATACATATCTATCTCCTACTTTAAAAACACTCTTAATCGAAATCAAGAGTGTTAATCTATTATGGTGTTGTTTTTGCTATTTGATATAATTTTTCATATTCTTTAGAAGATTTATCCCAAGAATTATCAATCATCATATTTCTTTTTATAAGTTTATTCCATATATCTTTTTTATCATAATATATATGTTCTGCATATCTTATAGTATTTAACATATCATCTGCATTGAAATTTGTAAATGAAAATCCATTACCCTCATCAGTATATTCATTATACGCTATAACTGTATCTCTTAATCCTCCAGTTTCTCTAACTAGAGGTATAGTTCCATATCTCATAGCTATCATTTGTGATAGACCACATGGTTCATATCTTGATGGCATTAAAAATAAATCTGAACCAGCATACAATAAATCAGATATTTCTTCAGAATATCCTATATATGCTTTAAATTTATCCGGATATTTATATTCTAAATATTTATAGTAATCTTCATAATATTTAGAACCTGAACCAAGTATTACAAATTGAACAGCATCATGTTTTAATATTTCTTCTATTCTTGAAGATACTAAATCTAATCCCTTACCTTCAACTAATCTTGAAACTAAAGTAATAAATAAAGTGTCATCTTGTTTAAAATCAAATATTTCTTGAATTTTTCTTTTATTTAATATTTTTTTATCTAAGCTTTCAACATCAAAATTAATAATTTTACTATTTGTCATAGGATTATATATATCATAATCTATTCCATTTAAAATTCCATGTATTTGCTTATATGATGTAAGCCATTCTAATCCCTCTGCAAAATATGGATATTTTATCTCTTCAGCATAACTAGGACTTACTGTATTAATTACATCTGCAAAAGAAAGTCCTATTTCCATAAAGTTTAAAAAACTACTTTCTCTTTGATAACCTAATTTATCAAATGAATAATTATTAAATCTTCCTTGATACATTAAATTATGTATTGTAAAAACTACTCTCATATCCCAATAATAGGGATCTTGCTTATATCTATTCTTTAAAAAATATGGTAAAGGTCCTGTTTGCCAATCATTACAATGTATAATATCAACTTGTAATCCTATCTTTTTTAGGAAAATTAATGTTGCCTCACAAAAAAGTGCATATTGATAATCTTCATCTAAATCACCATATACTTTTCCTCTTTCAAAAAAATTTCTATTTTCTATAAAATAATAGTTGATTTTATCTTCACCACTATATCTAATTAAATTAAATATTTCTCCATTTATCTCAGTAGTAGCTATAAACTCCATTTTTTCTAAAAATTTAAGAGGAATTTTATCATATTTAGGCATGATAACTGAAACATCATGTCCTAAACTCTCCATTTTTTTAGGCAATGCTTGTAATACATCTGCAAGACCACCTGTTTTAAAAAAAGGATATACTTCTGATGATACATATATAATTTTCATATAACTCCTATTCTCTATTTCTTAATTGTTTCTCCACTATGTATATAGTTACCCTCATTTAACATATGAACTTTTGAAAAAATTCTAACATTTCTTTCAACTATTGTACTATTACCTAACTTGGAACTTTTTCCTATTACACTTATTCCTTT
This sequence comes from Streptobacillus ratti, assembly GCF_001891165.1. Classification (NCBI taxonomy): domain Bacteria; kingdom Fusobacteriati; phylum Fusobacteriota; class Fusobacteriia; order Fusobacteriales; family Leptotrichiaceae; genus Streptobacillus; species Streptobacillus ratti. The sequence goes on from NZ_LKKW01000004.1 coordinate 25,292, forward strand.
ATATAATAAGTCGGGTTTTTCAATATTTGTAGTATAATCATCACCATGTCCTATTAATGAATTTTTACCTATATATACATTTTTATCTAATATTACCGTATCTAAATGTGTATTTTCATCTATGTATGTATTAGAAAATATAATACTATTTCTAACTGTAGCTCCTTTTCTAATAGTAACTCCAGGACCTAGTACTGAATTTTCAACTCTACCCTCAATTTTACAACCATTACAAATCAATGAATTTAATACACTTCCTGTAACACCTATTCTCACCGGTGCCATATCTTCACTTCTTGTATAGATTTTCCAATTAGGGTCGTATAAATTTATACCAATTTCTTCAGATTTTTTTATTAAATCTAAATTTGCCTCTAAATATGAGTCATATGTTCCTACATCCATCCAATAAGAATCATAATAATGTAAAAACACTCCTCTTTGATCTTCAATTAATTTAGGTATTATATGTTTACCAAAATCTAAATCAGGAATATCACTTTCTTCAATATACTTAATTAATGTTTCAGTATTAAATATATAAATACCCATAGAAGCAAAATTGCTCTTAGGATGTTCTGGTTTCTCTTCAAAACTTAATATTTTATTATGTTCATTTACTTCAAAAATACCAAATCTTGAAGCTTCTTCATAAGGGACGTTAATTGCAGCTATGGTTAGTTCTGCATTATTTCTTTTGTGTTCTTCTAACATCCATAAATAATTCATCTTGTATATATGATCTCCAGATAAAATTAAAACATATTTAGGTGCTTTACTTTTAATAAATGCTAAATTTTGTCTTATTGCATCTGCAGTACCCTCATACCATGATTGACCTTTTAAAGTTTCGTGTGGTTGTAATAATGTAATGCTAGAATCTCTTCTATCAAAATCCCATGGCTTACCTGAACCTATATGCTCATTTAATGATAAAGGTAAATATTGTGTCAACAAAGCAACATCATATATACCTGAATTAGAACAATTACTAAGTGTAAAGTCTATTATTCTAAATTTACCAGCAAATGGAACACTTGGTTTAACTCTTTCTTCTGAAAGAATATCTAGCCTAGAGCCACGGCCACCAGCTAAAATCATTGCCAATACTTCCATAACTTTCACATCCTTTATTTGTATATATTAAATTATAGCCTAATTTTATGAAAAGTCAAATTAAAAAGAAATAATTCAAGCAAAAAGCTTAAACTATTTCTCCATATAATGTCCACGTTTTACACTCATTTATTTTTACATTAACAAAACGACCTCTATATAATTTATTATCGCCACTAAATAATACTACTTTATTAGTTGAAGTTCTACCAGTAAGAACTTCCTTATTTTTTTTACTAGGTCCCTCAACCAAAACTCTAACTGTTTTACCAAGATATTTTACACTTTCTTTATATGCACATCTATCTTGTAAATTATTTAATTTTTGCAATCTTTCTTTCTTAATTTCCTCAGGAATTTGTTCTTCCATAAGTGATGCTCTAGTACCTTTTCTAATTGAATACATAAAAATATAGGCATTTTCAAATCCTACTTTTTCTACCACATCTAAAGTATCTTTAAAATCTTCATCAGTTTCTCCTGGAAATCCTACTATAATATCTGTAGTTAAAGATGCTCCGGGTATTCTTTCTTTTATTTTTCTTGCAAGTTCTATAAATTGCTCTTTAGTATACCCTCTTATCATTTTTTTAAGTATTTTAGTTGAACCTGATTGTAAAGGCATGTGTATACATCTTGCTATTTTCTCATTTTTTGCTATTACATCTATAACATCATCTGTGAAATCCTTTGGATGTGGTGATGTAAATCTTAAGATGTAATCTCCCTCTATCTTACAAATTTCATCAAGTAATTTTGCAAAAGTATCTCCATTTTTAAATTTTTTACCATAGGCATTAACATTTTGACCAAGCAATACTATTTCTTTTGCACCTTTTTTTAAATAGTGTCTAACATCAAATAATATATCTTCCATTGGAACTGATCTTTCTTTTCCTCTTACATAAGGAACTATACAAAAACTACAACGTTTATCACAACCATAGCTTATTGAAATTGAAGCAGTTTTGTCACTTCCAAAATCAGCATCAAGCCTTGGTGGTAATTCATCTTCATTATCTGTATATACTTCATGTTCACTTTCATGTTTTAGAATTTTTTCAATAGCATCAGGTATACGACCTATATTTTGGTTACCCATTACTATATCTATCATAGGGAATTTTTTAATAAGTTCAAATCCTGCCTCTTGTGCAAAACAACCTGTAATACCTATTATTGTCCCTTTATTTTTCTTTAATTCTATCAATTCACCAAGTTTACCAAATATTTGTGTAGCTGCACCCTCTCTTACTGTACATGTATTTAAAAATACTGCATCACAATCATCAATATCATCTACAACTTGATATCCCATATTTTGAAATATTTTTTTAATCTTTGCACTTTCATTTACATTCATTTGACAACCATATGTAATTACCGTTGCTTTTTTCATAAATTCAACTCCTAATCTTTATTACAATACCATAAAGTTAATCCTATAACTATTCCTCCACCTATAAAATTACCTATAGTAACAAACACAAAATTATACATTACATTTAAAATTGTAACTCCCTCTACGCCATACATTAAGGCTAAAGGTAAATAAAGCATATTGGCTACAACGTGATCATATCCCAAGATTATAAACAGCATTATAGGGAACCATATTCCAAATAATTTTGATATACCGTCATTTGCAATATATCCAAGTAAACTAGCACCACAAACTAATACATTACATAATATTCCTTTTAATACTAAATCATATACACCTGTATGTACTTTATGTTCTGATAAATGAGATAAAAAGGTAACTCCTGCATCACTTAAAGTATGTGTTTCATATGAAATATATGCTACTATTATTGAACCTATCAAATTAAAAATCCAAACTATTGATAATATTTTTAACATTTTTAATATACTAATCTTTTTTTCTATATAACCTACTGTCATCATACAATTACTAGTGAATAATTCTAAGCCAAGAAGTACTATCATAATTAAACCCACTGGAAATACAGATGCTCCAAAAAATTTTGCAATACCAGCATTTGTTTCAATTAAATTTGCTACTGTAATGATATTACCTACAGAACCAAATGCAATAAACATTCCTCCTAATACTGACAATAAAGCCAGTTTAATAAATGGTTTTTTCATTCTTTTTTCTGTCGCATATACAACATATTCCATCAATTCTTTTTGTGTCTTTAACATAGTTTATAATATGATTTTTATCATATTCTCCTTTCTTTTTATTCAAGATAAATATATCACAAAAACACATAAAATTCAACAATATATATTGAATTGTAAAAAAACACCAATAAAAATATTGATGTTTTTAATCTATATACAATACAACAGGACAATGATCTGACCCCTCAACTTTATCATGAATTTCTGCATTAATTAATCTATCTTTTAATACATCAGAAACACAGAAATAATCTATTCTCCACCCTGTATTATTTTTTCTTGCATTTCCTCTATAAGACCACCAAGAATATGAATGTATTTTATCTGGATAAAAATATCTAAAAGTATCTATAAATCCATTTTCAATAAGTTCTGTAAACTTATTTCTCTCTTCTATTGTAAATCCAGCACTTCTAGTATTAGTTTTAGGATTTTTTAAATCTATTTCTTTATGTGCTACATTTAAATCTCCACATACTATAACTGGCTTTTTTTCTTCTAATTTTTTTAAATAAGCTCTAAACTCATCTTCCCATATCATACGGTAATCTAGTCTTTCTAATTCATTTTTAGAATTTGGAGTATAAACAGTTACAAAATAGTAATCTTCAAATTCTGCTGTTATTACTCTTCCCTCTTTATCATGTTCTTCTATTCCTATACCATAACTAACAGAAATAGGCTCAGTATCTGTAAATATAGCTGTGCCAGAATAACCTTTTCTTTCAGCATAGTTATAATATGTATAATATCCCTCTAATTCTAAATCTAATTGACCTTCACTCATTTTTATTTCTTGTAAACCAATAATATTAGGTTTTTGTTCATTAAAATAGTCTAAAAAACCTTTTTTAATACAAGCTCTTAATCCATTAACATTCCATGAAATATATTTTTTCATTTTTCACCTCTTCAAATTATATGATTAATTATACTTTATTTAAAAAAATATATCAAATAAAAAAATTGCTATTAAAAGCAATTATTTTATGTATCTTACATTTTCATTATATACAAATCCTAATTCTTTACTTTCTTTTTGAATTTTTATTACATTTGATATAGCCATTAATTCTGATTTAATAGAGTCTATTTCTTTTTCTACTCTTTCTATTCCTTTTGTATTAGCATAATTCTCACGAGCTATATTAGTTAAATTAAATTCTGTAACTATACTTACTAAAGCTACAAATATTAATGGTAGCATAAATAAAGTTAATTTAAAAAATGCAACTTTTTCTAAATTAGCTCTTAAACTTCTTATTCTTCTTAAATTTATTATTCCTTCATTTCTTCTTAAAACTCTTTCTCTTTTCATTATTTATCTCCTTTAATAAACACTCTTAATTTTGCCGAATGGGCTCTGTTATTTGTTTCTAATTCTATTTCTTTTGAAACTATAGGTTTTCTTGTAAGCACTTTCCCCTTTGATTTATTTCCACATTTACATATTGGTAAATCATATGGACATGTACAAGGGTTTTCATAATTTCTAAATTTTTCTTTTACAATTCTATCTTCTAAAGAATGAAATGTAATTACTAATAATCTTCCATTTGGATTTAACAATTCAATAGATTTATCTAATGCTTTTTCAAGAACTTCTAATTCTCTATTTACATATATTCTGATTGCCTGAAATGTTCTTTTTGCAGGATGTTTTTTCATGCTTTTACCTATTGCTTTTATAACTATATCGGCAAGTTCAATTGTTGTTTCTATACTTTTATTCTTTCTATATTCTACAATGTATTTAGCTATTTTTCTTGATTTTGGTTCTTCACCATATTTATACAATATATTAGCTATTTCTTCTTCTTTATAATCATTTACTACTTCATATGCACTAAGTTTTTGACTCTCATCCATACGCATATCAAGTTTTGCTTCTTTTCTATAAGAAAATCCTCTTTTATCATCATCTAATTGTTTTGAAGATACTCCTATATCCATTAATATTCTATCAACTTTATCATATCCAGCTAAATAAGCTACTATATCAATATTTTCAAAATTATTCTTAAATATACTAACTTTATTTCCGAACTTTTTTAATCTTTCACTTGCATATTTAATTGCATTATCATCTTGATCTATAGCAATAAGTTTTGAATTATCAGTAGAATTTGATAAAATACCTTCACTATGTCCTCCTCCACCAAGTGTGCAATCCATATATATTAAATCTTTTTTTTCTATGATATTTTCTAAAACTTCATCATATAGTACAGGTAAATGATATTCCATTTTATACCGTCCTTTTCTTAGAAGTCTATATCTATTTCTTCCATTATTTCATTTATATCTTCATCTTCTCTATAAATATCTAGTTTTTCACTATCCCATATTTCAATCTTATTTCCCATACCTATTACTGTGGCTTTTTTTGATAATTCAGCATATTTTTTTAAAGTTGATGTAACTGTAAGTCTTCCATGGCTATCAAGTTCTATTTCTTGTGCTGACCCTATAATAAATCTTTTAAATTTAGTTGCTTTTTCATCTGTTTGTCTAACTTTAGATAATTTTTCTACAATTTCTTTCCAATTTTCAAGATTATATAAATCAATTTGTCCATTAACACCTCTAGTAATATAGAAATTTTCTCCATTTAATAATTCTCTAAATTTAGCAGGTAACATTAAACGACCCTTAGTATCTACACTACAACTATATTCACCAATAAACATACATTACACCTCCTTTTCTAAAAATTTACCACTTTCAACCACTTTTTACCACCTTTTACTAATTTATACCACAAAAAACATTTAAAGTCAATATTTTTAGTACTTCTTTTACATTTTTATTAAAAAAAAATAAGTTACTTAAATTTAAGTAACTCACATTTTTATTTTTTTATATAAAATCAACCATATATTTATATATTAATTCTAAAAATTATACATTTTTCAAACTATCATTTGTTTATAAAAAAAATTTATTTATAGTAAATATAAAAGCCCTATAAATATTAGATTTATAGGACTTTTATTATCTATTTAAAAAATATAGTTTCTAGGTAAACAAGGTTTAATATTCCATATATTTTCAGCATAATCTTGTATAGTTCTATCTGAACTAAATTTACCAGCATTTGCTATATTTAATAATGATTTTCTTAACCATGTTTTTTGATCTTTATAATCTTTACTAATTTTTTCTTGTGCTTTTCTATAATCAGAGAAATCTTTTAATACAAAGTATACATCTGGTCTATTACCCTCAACACCATTTAGTAATGAATCGTATAATTCTCTGAATATTCCTGTATGAGAATCATCATATGTTCCATCAACTAATTGTTCCATTACTTTCTTAAGACCTTCTACTGTTTCATAATCGACTCTTGGATCATATTTACCATATCCCTCAAGTCTTAAAACTTCATCGGCTTTTAATCCAAATATATAGGCATTTTCCATTCCAACTTCTTCAACTATTTCCACATTAGCACCATCTAATGTTCCTAAAGTTAATGCACCATTTAACATAAATTTCATATTACCTGTACCAGATGCTTCTTTCCCTGCTGTTGATATTTGTTCTGAAATATCAGATGCTGGGAATATTTTTTCAGCAAGTGAAACTCTATAATTTTCTAAGAATACAACTTTAATTTTATTATTAATACTTGTATCATTATTAATTACTTCAGCAACAGTATTAATTAATTTAATAATACCTTTAGCTCTTCTATATCCAGGAGCAGCTTTTGCACCAAATATAAATGTACGAGGTGTTACATCTAATAATGGATTTTCTTTTAATTTATTATATAAATCCATAATATGTAAAACATTTAATAATTGACGTTTGTATTCATGTAATCTCTTAACTTGAACATCAAAAATTGAATTAATATCTACTTCTATACCTGTTGTATCTTTAATATATTTAGCTAATTTAATCTTATTTTCTTTCTTAATATCAGATAATTTATTTAATACATTTTCATCATCTAAATATTTTTCTAATTTTTTAAGTTCTTTTAAATCAACTATCCATTTATCTCCAATTAATTCAGTAATTAATGAAGCAAGTTCTGGATTTGAATTTAATAACCATCTTCTTTGTGTAACTCCATTTGTTTTATTTTGGAATTTTTCTGGATATAATTCATACCAATCTTTTAATTCTTGATTTTTTAGAATTTCTGTATGTAATTCAGCAACTCCGTTTACAGCATGTGAACCAACTATTGCAAGCCATGCCATTTTAACTTTGTCATCTCCTATTATACTCATTCTTTTAATTTTTTCATAATCTCCATTAATTTTTTTAGAAAGCTCTATTAAAAATCTTCTATTAATTTCTTCAATTATTTGATAAATTCTTGGTAATAATGGTCTAAATATATTTATTTCCCATTTTTCTAAAGCTTCTGATAAAATTGTATGATTAGTATATGCAAATACTTTTTTACAAATTTCCCATGCTTCATCCCAACTTAGTTTTTCTTGGTCAAGTAATATTCTCATTAATTCTGGAATTGCAACCACTGGGTGAGTATCATTTAATTGTATTGCAACTTTTTCTGGTAATATTGCAAAATTATTTCCAAATGTTGCTTTATGTCTTCTGATAATATCTTGTAAAGATGCAGATGTAAAGAAAAATTGTTGTTTAAGTCTTAAAATTTTTCCTTCTCTTTCTGTATCATTTGGATATAATACTCTTGAAATATCTTTAGCTCTAACTTCTTTTTCAGATGCTAAAATATAGTTTTGAGAATTAAATAATTTTAAATCAAATCCCTCGGGTGATCTTGCTTCCCATAATCTTAAAGTATTAATAACATTATTTCCATAACCTATTACAGGAACATCGTATGCAACAGCTAATACATTTTCTGTATTTACTCTTTTAAAATATTCTTTTCCTACTTCATCTTTATGGATTTCAATATCTCCTCCGAATTTAACTTCAAACACTCTGTCTATTCTTTTTACAGACCATGGAGTTCCATACTGTTGCCAATCATCTGGATATTCAACTTGGAATCCATTTTCTATTTTTTGTTCAAACATACCATATCTATATCTTAATCCATATCCATGTCCTGGCAATCCTAAAGTAGCAAGTGAATCTAAGAAACAAGCTGCAAGTCTTCCTAATCCACCATTTCCAAGTCCAGCATCCATTTCATAATCTTCTAATTTATTAATATTAAGTCCTAATTCTTCTAATACTTCTTTCATAACTTCATTATATCTTAAATTAATCAAGTTATTACTCATATATCTTCCCATTAAAAATTCTGCTGATAAATAATACATTTGTTTAACTTGATCTTGTTGTCTAGTTTTTTTAGTATTATACCAATGTTCAGTTATTTCATCCATAGTTGCTCTTGCAACTGCATAATATATTTCATATTCTTTTGCATCATCTAAAGTTTTACTATACTGTCTTCTTAAAGATAATAGAATTTTATCTTTCAATATCTTTTTATCCATGATTTCCTCCAATAATAATATATTTACATTTTATAATATTTGCCTTGATTTGTCAACTATTAAACCGTTTGCATAAAATTTAGAAAATCGAAGTATTTTAAGTTACAATTCATTATTAAAAATATATCAAAATCATACATTTTATGTTTTATGTAAAACTTATAAAAAAAGATACCCAAATTTTGGATATCTTAATTTTATCTACCATTTATATTCAAGTCCAGTTCTAATATTAAAATTAACTTCTTTATAATCCTTATTTTTAAAATATACAGGTAATTCTCCACTTATTCTTGCTTTTAAATTATGAATTAATCTATATGTCATTTTAACCTCTGGAATTATAGTATTCTCAAATGAATAATGATTACTTCCATATAACCTAATATCTTTTAATATTATCTTATCTGTAGATTCATACTTTCCAATTAATTTATATCTCATTCCAAGTGATATATCTACATTTTTAGTTGCATTAAAATTATACCCTAAATATGTGTTTAAATTTACATTTATCTTCTTTGCATGTAAATAAGTATTTTCCACTATACTCTTATTTTCTGATACTTTATTTGGTATAGAAAGTATTTCTTTTAATTCAGTTTCGGTTATTTTTGCATAATTAAGTTCATAAAATTTCTTTCCTGGTACATAAATTTCATTACCATCTGCATTTTTCTTTTTAACAAAGTCTTTTAAAGATTGTAATAAATCATTTTCATTCATGTCTACTTTATTATTCATGTTATTTTGAATGTCAGTATCATTTATAGAATTTTTATTACTTTCAACTACTATAACTTTTGATTTAGTTTCTATCTTTGTTGTTTCTTTCTTTATATCTATTAATTTTGTATCATTATACCCTAATACTAAATTTAAATTAAAGTTAATACCTTTTTCTTGTCTATATTCTGTTTCTATATCAATATCATATTTTTCATGTTCTAAAGTTTTAATTTCATTTTTTGATGTTGTTTTTTCCTCTGTTTGTACATCAACGAAGTAATTATATACTTTCCGAGAAAAAAAGTGCCACCAAGGGAAATTTTTTTGAGTATTCCATGCAAAAGTTGTATTTTTAGTACTTACATTACTATTGACTTCTTTTTTCTCTATAGAACCACTTACTTTAGTACTATCAGCTTTAATATTTACTCTAAAATTACCCTCTTCTTTCTTTATATCTAAAAATGGTGTAATTATATACTCTAACTTATCATCAAACGCTACATTGGATAAAGCATTATTTACATGGCTATATTCATTACTATTACGTTTTTTTAATATACCTAAAACATTAGGCTTTAATTCATCCCCAAGAATATCTTTTCTAGGTTTAAAAACATATTTAAATCCTACTACTGTTGAAAATTCAGTCCCTTTTGAATATTCCAATCCAACTCTTGTTGATATATCTGAATCATCCTTAGATATCATAAATCTTGGCTTAATAGGTAAATTAACTATCAATGGATTTAAAGATACATTAAAGTCTATATTTTTATCATTTCCCTTTATATCTCCTCTTAAAAAAGTAAGATCTGCCATAGCTTTATATGAGAAATAATAGCCTGGTTCATTACCTAATACTGCTCCACCCTCAATATTACCAGATGTTTTAAATTTAATTGGATTTTCTTTAGTAAATATTATATCTTTATAACTATCATCTATTAAATATTTAATTTCTCCTGAATACATAGCCTTTAATCCAGATGGTGAGAAATTTCTAAATCCTATTGGTAATTCAAAATTAGTAGAAAATATTATATTATCATATGGTCTATATAACATAGTAATTCTTGGAGATACTATATTATACATCTCATACATAGATGTTACTGCACCACTTTCCACAGTTTCTATATAGTCTGTTTGATGTATATCTCTTTTTAGTTTAGTTTTATTTTCACCTTTAAGTTTATTGTATTCTTTATCAACTAATTCTTTTTCTGTTGTTTGAGATGTTATTATAGGGTTTTTATCTTTACCTATAGGATTATTATCTTTATCTCTTTTAGCAATATTCCACTTTACATCTTTGTCATCTTTTAAAATATGTTTTGGATTAATCCAACCATATTGACCAATATGTCTTATACCTAATAATAAATTAAATCTTTTTGTTGCTGGTATATTAAAACCAAAATATGTATCTGTATTTAAATCAATAGTATTGTATACATATTTTAATTCATTTTCATTTACTTTTTTATTATCTTTTTTCTTAATTAAATCATTTTCAGAGAATGATAATCTAACTTTACTACTAAAGTCTAAAACTCCTTTTTTATATATTGCATCAATATCTAAATGATGAGCTTTTTTTGAATATGAATATTTTTCTGCATCAACTTTAACACTATCATTTACTAAAAAAGAAAGACCAAATTTATTAATTCTATCAAAATAACCTAAATCTATCCTTATTTTAGGTGAGTATTTTGCCTTATTATCATTTAAATCAATCTCAGAAAAAATATTTTTTAACTCTTCTTCATATTTTAATATATTTTTTCCTTTTTCACTTTGATGTATATATAGTCCTCTTAAAATATCAAGACTCTTAACTTCATAAGGATTTTTAATAGTCTCTTGTATTATATCAAATTCAGTATGTACAGTATCTCTAATTCTTTTATACCAAAATATATCTTTTATAATATTCCAAGTACCAAGTTTAGAAATATTTTGAATTGGATCTATTTTATGTTCCCTTAATAATCCAGCTATTAAATAATCTCTAATATCATTGTCAAAAGTATGAAATCCATTTTTTTTCAATAAAAAACTATCAGAATCTTTAGGATTGGGCAATAAATTTCCTCCTGAAGATTGAGGCTGAGGACTAGAAACATTTCTTTTTCCTTTTAAATAAGAAACAGTAGCACTAGAAGCTCTATATACATCTGGAAGTTGAGGGTTTCTTATACCGTCATATAGATAGTCTGGACCTAAGTCATCAAAATTTATATTAGAATAATCAAAATTTTTATAATATCCAGGTAACAGATATTCAAAATCTTTTTGAACTTGAGTCCAAAGACCTACCTTTGAATATTTTCTATCAGGATCTATCCCTAATTTTTTATATATATCTTTTGCTATCTTTTTTGCTATACTATTAAACTGATTTTTATTTTCTACTTCTGCCATTGTACTTTTATATTTAATTGCAGGCCACCAAAAATCTGTTATAGCTGCTTTTTTATCTTTTTCAAAAATCTTTACTATTTCTGAAATATTTTTAAAATATGGATTAGAATGTATTTCATCAAATATACTCTTACTAACATATCTAATCAAAGAATCCCCATAAAGTGAACCTGAATTATATCCAAGTATTCTTATTGTTCCCTTTCTACCAGATACTTCAGCTTTTGATAAATCTGCATAATCCTTATCATATTTATCTGCATTAATCATATCATCTTTATTATATTCACTTTTTAATGTCCATTTTTTAAAATATTCTATTTTATTATAACCGGGTACAACATATTTAATCTTATCTAATTCATTATTTAGATTATACGATGATTCATTATGATTAAGTAAAACAGAAACACTAGAATATATATTGTTACTTCTATATCTAATAGTTGGTCCATAATCTAAATTTTTATTTTGACCATAAAAATCAAAAGAAACAGATACTTTACTATCTGGAATAGGATTAACACTAAAATTATAGTCTACAACCTTATTTTTCAAAACTTTTTCTGCATCTGTTTTATCCAAATCTATTTTTTCAGAACTCTCTCCCTTGATATAGTAATTAATTTCTCCATTAATATATTTATTATCAGAAATTAATGAAAGTTTTATTTTATCTATATCATTATTACTTAAAAACTTATCATATGAAAGACCTTTACCAATTACATCAACCTTTATTCCTAAACCAAAGTAGTTTTCTTTTAATTTAATTCCAAGTCTTTTTCTAAGTTCTATATTTTTTGATAAATATTTTATAGCTAATTTTACATCTCTTTCTGTTGGACTATAGCTAGGTTTATAATAATTGTATCCTGAATAATAACTAGGTTGTGGCAAATAATTAGTACTTCTTGGACTTATATTACCAACATTTTGACTAGTAAGCATAGCACTTCTATAATTATAATTTAATTTTACATAATCTGTATATACTCTAGGTCTAACTAAATCTATTAATTCTGGTAATGATCTTATAGTACTTTCTACTCCATCTACACCAGATGATGTATCTATACCAAAACTAACTTCCCCCTCTATTTTACTCTTTTCTTCAATTGAATATGTAATTGAAGATAATAAGAATAAAAATAGTAGTTTTTTATTTATAATCTCTTTAATATTAAATATCACATGCTACCCTTTCGTTATCTATTAATCAAACACTTCTATATTATAAAGTAAAAAAAATGAATTTGCAATAAAATTTTGTTAATGTTAAACTTTTAACAATCTTACATTAAATAAGGATTTGTAAAAACTATTTTTGTTTATAAATTACCATTTTCAGTTCTAAATTTTTTACACAAAATTATAGCATAAAAAAAACTACACACTTAAATATGTAGTTTTATATATCATTATTTTGCTTTTGAAACTTTTTCAGCAAATTTTTTACCAACTTTGAATTTTAAAACTTTTTTAGCAGGTATTTTAATTTCTTTTTGAGTTTTAGGATTAATTCCTTCTCTTTCTTTTCTCTCTTGAACTTTGAATGATCCCCAACCAACGAATTGAACATCTTCACCTTTAACTACTAAGCTTTCAACTGTTTCTAAGAAAGCATTAACTAACTCTTCTGATCTTTTTTTAGTTTCTCCTGTTAATTTTGCATATTCTTCAACAAATCCTTTTTTTGACATAAACATTTCCTCCTTATTTTATAATCAATATTATTATACACTTTTTTTTTTCTTTGTCAAGCTCAAAGTGTCATAAATCTCAGTTTTTATCATATTTATCTAATAATATTATGTAAAATTGCAACAAATAAGAATAAAAAAGCAACATATTCTGTAAACTTCTCTATACCCTCTTTTTCTTGATCTAATACATTTGCAGTTTTAGCAATACCACGACTTCTATCTGGTTGAATTAAAATAACTCCTATTAGAATAATCGCTAATATTACTAATAATACTACTAATAATGTTTTCATTATTCAATCCTCCTTATATTTGAGAACCAGCTTCTACAAGTTTAGCAAAACTCATAGGATCTAATGCTGCTCCACCAATTAATCCACCATCAATATCATTTTGTGACATTAATTCTAAAGCATTTTCTGGTTTCATAGATCCACCATATTGTACAGTTATTTCATTTGCAATGTCAGAACCATACATATCTATTAATAAGTTTCTAATAAAAGCATGAACTTCTTGTGCTTGTTCAGCAGTAGCAGTTTTACCAGTTCCAATTGCCCACACTGGCTCATATGCTAATACTACATTAAGTATACCTTTATCACAAACATCTTTTAAACCTTCTCTTAATTGTTCTTCAACAACTTTTTCAGTAACATTAGCTTCTCTTTGTTCAAGAGTTTCACCAAAACATAAAATTGGTTTTAATCCATTATGAATAGCTGCAAGAACTTTTTCATTAATAAATTTATTACATTCTTTATAGTATTCTCTTCTTTCAGAATGTCCTACTAATACATATTCAACACCTAAATCTTTTAACATTAAAGGAGAAATTTCTCCAGTATATGCTCCATTATCTTTTGGGTTCATATTTTGAGCTGCTATTTTAACATTAGAACCTTTTGTTTCTCTAATCGCAGTTTCTAAGTTTGTAAATGGTGCAGCTACAACTATTTCAACATTTTTCCCCTCTACTAAAGGTAATAATTCTTTAAAGAATTTTTCTGTTTCAGTTCTAGTTTTATTCATTTTCCAGTTTCCTGCAACAATAATTTTTCTCATTTCATTCCTCCAATTTTAATTCTATATGTAATAATATCATATTTTACTTAGCTTGTAAATAGTAGAAAGCCCATATTTACTTAATTAATATAAATTTTTCAATTAAATCTGCAAGTATTCCCTCATCATTACTTACCCCTACATAATCAGCCATTTCTTTTACCTCAGGCTTAGCATTACTAGGTGCAACTTTAAAAGCACCAGCAGAAAGTAAAGGTATATCATTGTAGCTATCTCCTACAACTATTGTATTACTTTTATCAAAATTTAATATTTCTAATAATTTATGTAAAGTTTTACCTTTATCTATATTTTTATTTACTATCTCTAAAAATATAGGTAGAGATCTAGCAAAAAATAGTTTTTCAGCAAATTTACTTTCTTTTAATATTTTTTCATGTTTAATCAAATTTTCTGGTTCAGAAAGTAATGAACATTTAATAGAATTTTCAAAATTCATTTTTTCTATATCTTCTATTAATTTTATTTCTCCTTTTGTAATTTCACCTTCAACTATTGCATATTCATTAATTTCATTTACATATATACTTTTATCATCATACATTAAAAAAGTTAAATTATTTTCTTGTGCATAATTATACATTTCTAAAATATCATTTTTTTCTATACCTAAACTATATATTGTCTTCCAAGTTTTACAATCTATTATTTCTCCACCATTAAATGATACTATATATCCACCAAATTTATCCATTTTAAGTTCTTTAGCAAAATCAATCATAGCAAAAGTTGGTCTACCACTTGCTAAAACAAATTTATGACCCATTTCTTGTATCTTTATAATCTTATCTACATTTTTTTCTGCAATTTCATGCTTGCTATTTAATAGTGTGCCGTCCATATCGGTAGCAATTAATTTTATCATACAATTCTCCTCTTTTATTATATAAATATATAAAGTTGTTTTCCAATACATATTACAGTAGTATTATATCAAAAATTCACTATTTATTCAAACAACAAAAAAAGCCACCTCAAGTGAGGTGTAGCGCTTATTTTCTCCAACATAAATATTTACAAAAGTCTATGTACCTGTACTAGTATAACTCTTTAGATAATTTAAAAAGACTAAACAACTAATACAAAAGAATATCAAAGATACTCCAATAGAAATTAATAATATAATAAGAGAATTTAAAAAATTATTCTCAATAAAAATATGACTAGAAATAAAACTAATCCATGCTACTGGTAATATATATGTAAAAATAGCTACTAATACATTACCATATATAGTTACAGGGTATTTCATAAATTCATATATCAGATAAGGAATATCTGAAAAATCACTAACACCTACTGTTTTTAATGATATAATTGAACCTAAAATTGAAAAACTTGCAAAAATTAAACTACCAAAGAAAGATAAAATAATAGAAAATATTAAAGTATACCAACTTAATTTTAATTGATAAATACATATAATATTAATCAAAATACCAATAATTAAATCTCCCCAGGCATCATCATCAAACCCCTCCATAAAAATCTGAAAAAGTGGATTAACAGGTTTTACTAAAAAACGTTCTAAAATTCCATTACGAACATAATAAGAAATATTAAGTGTGTTCATAAATAGAGAACGCCACATAGCAAAGCCCATAGTAGAAAGTGAGTATAAATGCAACAATTCATAAAAAGACCAACCATCTAACTTAGGTACAAGTGTATAAAGGAAAAATAACATAAATAAGCTAGATATATTTTTTATCATCATTGCAAAAATTCCTATATAGAAATCAGTCCCATATGACTTTAATCCTTTAATATTTAAACTGAAATATTTACAAAATAAATTAATGTATCTCATTTTTAACCTCCATTCACAGTAAGTCTTTTAATACATATTTTCATTACCATTTTATATAATATGAATATAAGTATAATGTATATAAATTGTACTAATAAGATTTTTGAAAAATCTATTTTAAATATATAAAATTCTGAAATTTTACCAATAGTCAATGAAAATGGTAAAAAAGAAACAATCTGTTTTAACCAATTAGGATATAGGAATAATGGAAAAATAGATCCTGAAAACACAGTCATCAAGGCTTGTTTTAATGAATCAATCCCCCATATACTTTGTGTAAAGAATGCAAGACTTCCAAAAAATAATTCCATTACAAAGTTTAAAACATATCCAGTTATAATTAAGAAAAATGTTTGAATTAATATAAATAAACTAAAATTATCTGTAAGAACAATAATAAAAGCAATGTTCATAATACTTATCGTCGCAACTTTAGCTACACTTGAACCAAGAGATTCAAAGAAATACTGTTTTTCTAATGGAACAGGTTTACATAATCTATGGATAATAGTCCCCTCTCTAATATCATCACTGATAGTCATTGAAATATTAGTATGTAGAACACTCAAAAATTGATTAAGTAAAAAGTATGTCATTAAAACAGGTAATTCTACTTGCTTATTTTGGTAAGCAAGTATGTTAGACCATAACATATATTGAATAAAGATATAAATAATATTTTTTAATATTGAAAAGAAAAGAAATTCTCTATAAATCGCTATTTTCTTAATTCCAATAACAGTAATTCTGTATATCTGATTCATATTCTATAATTCCTTTCCAAATTCTATTAACAATGATTCTAAATCACTCTCTTTTATTTCAAAATGAACAATCTGATTTTTTTGAAAACAATATATTAACATATTCTGTCAACTTATGTTTTGGAATATCCTTGATTTGATATTCATAATCATTAAATTTTTCAATAGAAGTATTACTAGATAAATGTTCTAGTTCTAGTCCTTTTTCTGAAAGAGTAAGATTCATTGTAACATAACCTATTTTTTCTTTTACTTGTTCTTTGTTATTATCCAACAATATTTTTCCATGATTTAACACAATAAATCTATCACATACTTCGTAAACATCTTGTAATTGGTGTGAAGTAAAAATAATTGTCATTTCTTCTTTTAATTTAATAATTAAATCAATTATTTTCCTTTTACTAACTACATCAAGTCCAATTGTTGGTTCATCTAAAATTAATAACTTTGGTTTGTGTAATAATGATGCAAGAATATCTGCTCTCATCTTTTGACCTAAACTTAAAGTTCTAACGGGTCTATCCCAAAATACTTTTACATCTAATAATTCAGCATATTTATTTAAAAGATTATCAAATTCTTCTTCATCAATCTTATATAAAGCCTTATTTAGTAAATAAGCATCAAGTGGAGTTACGTCCCATCTTAACTGACTACGCTGTCCAAAAACAACACCAATTTCTTTCATATTTTGTTCTCTATAATCAACAGCATTTTTCCCAAATAAGAGTGCATCCCCTCTATCAGGTTTAAGTATTCCTAAAACAACCTTTAATAACGTTGATTTCCCTGCTCCATTTAAACCGATTAATCCAATACATTCCTTATCTTGTATTGTTAAACTAACATCAGTTAAAGCTGGAATTTCTTCTATTGTTCGTTTAAAGAAACCTTTTTTAATCACATATTTTTTAAATACAGATGTTAATTGAATCATATTCTATCTTGTATGATATAAAACTATATCATACAACTCCTTTCTTTTATGTTTTATTGTTTATGAGTAGTTGCTAAATTAAATTTAATTAAAACAGCATTAAGCTAGGTTTGAATTTTTAAAAATAATATCTAATAAAGTGAATCCTTAAATCTCAATAAATTATTTATATAATCTAAAAAAACATATTATGAAAATAATATGCTTTTTCAACTTTTGATATTTATAAAATTTAAAAATATACACATTACTAACTTAATCTATATAGCATCATAAATGATATTATTTTATACTAATACTTTAAACTATCTATATCAATACCCTCAAGAGCCAATAATTCTACTTTTATATCAATTCCTCCAGCATAACCTGTAAGTGAGCCATTAGCTCCCACTACCCTATGACAGGGTATTAAAATAGAAATTGGATTATGTCCTACTGCTCCACCAACAGCTCTTGCAGAACTTTTTATTCCATATTTTTCATTTAATTTATCAGAAACTTCTTTATAGCTCATAGTCTTACCATAAGGTATAGATAGCAATACCTCAAATACTTTTTTTCTAAATTCTGTTGCTTCTGGTAATAAAATATTAGTATTAATTGTTGGATTTTCTCCTAAAAAATATCTTTTTAACCAATTTATAGTTTCTAAAATTATTTTATTTTCTCCAACTTCTATATTAGAAATATCATACTCTGAACCAAAATATTTTTGATTTTCAAACCAAAGTCCTTTTAAAGTTTTTTCATCTGCTAGTATAATAATTTTACCAATATGTGAATTATAAATATTTTTTATTAACATATTAACCTTTCAATAAATTATATGTTTCAATAGAAATCATAAGTTCTTCATTTGTGCCTATTTTAAATATACTTGTTTCTGAATCAGATGTACTTAAATCTACATCTCCAGATTGTCTAATCTTATTTTTTTCATAATCAAGTTTAACACCTATAAATTCTAAATTTTCACATACTTTTTGTCTTGTTTCACTAGAATTTTCTCCTATACCACCAGTGAAAATTATTGCATCAACACCTTGTAAAAGTATATAATATTCTCCTATATATTTTTGTATGCTATATGCCATCATATCAAAAGCTAATTTAGCTCTTTCATCTCCACTTAACATAGCCTCTGTCAATTCTCTATTATCAGAACTTTTACCAAATATCCCTAAAACTCCTGATCTTTTATTTAATTTTTGACTCATTTCTTCAACTGATAAATTATATTTTTCCATAATATGTAAAACAATTGAAGCATCAATATCTCCACAACGAGTACCCATCATAAGACCTGCAAGTGGTGTAAATCCCATAGATGTATCTAAAACTTTTCCATCTTTAATTGCAGTAATTGAAGCACCATTACCTAAATGACAACTTATTATCTTATACCCACCATAAGGTTTTTTTACACCTTTTTCAAGTAATAATTTTTCAGCAACCTTAGATACATACTTATGACTAGTTCCATGAAATCCATATTTTCTAATTTTTAATTTTTCATATTCTTCATAAGGAATTGCATACATATATGATTTTGCAGGCATAGTTGAATGAAAAGCCGTGTCAAATACAGCAACATTTGGTATATCAGGTAATAATTCCCTCATTACCTTAATTCCCATAATATTTGCTGGATTATGTAAAGGGGCTAGTGATGAAATATTTTCAAGTGATATCATATTCTTATCATTTATTAATAATGGTTCTATAAACTCTTCTCCACCATGTACTACTCTATGACCAATAGCTTGTATTTGACTTACATCTTCAAAAACTCCAAATTCATTGTCTACTAATACATTCAACACAAATTCTAAAGCTCTCTTATGGTTAGGAAATAATTCAGGAACTTTATCTATCTTATTATTTCTAATATAGTTTTTAATACTAAATCTTGAATTTTCTATACCAATTCTTTCACATAAACCATTTATCATTATCTTTTCAGTAGTAGTGTCAATTACAGAAAATTTCAAAGATGAACTACCACTATTTAATACCAATATCTTCATAACTTCACCTCTTTTATATTATTTCTAAAATTACTTTCTCTATCCTTTTATTATTTACTTTAAGTATCTTTATTTTAAATTGCTCAAAAACTATATCATCTATCTTATTATCCATAGGTATAAATCCTAATTTTTCAATAAGTATACCATTTAATGAATCATAATGATTAGATTCTATATTAAAATTAAAATAGTCATTAAAATCGTTTAAACTTATAGATGAATTAATCATATATTTATTTTCAGATATCTTCTGAATATCTTCATTTTCTAAATCATATTCATCATTAATATTACCAACTATTTCTTCAAGTAAATCCTCAAGTGTAACTATACCTGATACACCACCATATTCATCAATTAATATTGCGATATGTTTCTTTAAAGTCTTCATTTCTACAAATAATGATTGTATTTTTTTAGTTTCAGGTACAAAATATGCCTCTTGAAGAATTTCATTAATCTTGATGTTTTCAAAACCAATTTCATATGATTTTTTTAATAAATTCTTAGTATGCAATATACCAACTATATTATCTAAATCCTCTTTATATACTGGTATTCTTGAAAATCTAATTAAATCATCATATGAAAATATTTCTTGAATATTAGAATCAATATCAATTGCAAACATCGAAGTTCTAGGTATCATAATTTCTCTAGCTACCTTATCTTCAAAATCTATTATTCTTTCTATCATTTCTCTTTCACTATCTTTAATATCACTATCATTTACAATCATTTTTATTTCTTGTTTACTTACAATTTCTAAATTATCATTTTCATTAATTTTAAATATTCTTAGAAATATGTTAGTTGAAAAAGATAATATTTTAATAAAAGGTATAAACAATCTATATACAAATAATATTATATTTATATTTGTAAGAGCAATTTTTTCTGGATTTAAAAGTGCCAACCTTTTAGGTATCAATTCACCAAATACTAAAGATAAATATGATAATATCAATGTTACAAGTACAACAGATACTTGTTGATAATACGGAAATGATAACTTATTTAAAAATGAAGCTAAAAATTCCGATAATGAAATTGCTGCTGAAGCAGATGCTAAAAATCCTGCCAAAGTTATTCCTATTTGTATAGTAGATAATAAATTGGCTGGTTCTTCCATAAGTTTTTCAAGTTTTATAGCTTTTTCATTTCCCTCATCAATTAATATCTTTAATTTATTTTTATTAATAGAAACTATTGCCATCTCACTTCCAGAAAAAAAAGCATTAATTAATATCAACACTATTATCAATAATATCTGGGGCAATATGGACGATCCTGTATTCATTTATTTCACACTCCTATTTTATTGACTGCATTGCTAGATATGCTGAACCATAAATCCCTGCATCATTACCAAGTTTTGCAATTTTTATTTCAATATTTTTTTCAATAGATGTAATTAAGTACTCAGGTAAATATTTCTTTATTTTATCTATTAGAAATTCTCCAGCAAGTGCAACTCCACCACCTATAACTACTACATCAGAATCAAGTATAGAAAGAGCTGAGCCTATACCCATAGCTATATATTCTGCTGTTTCTTCAACTATGTCAATTGATAATTTATCCCCTTGTTTTGCACAGTCAAAAACATCTTTTGCTTCTAAAGTTCTATCTTTTGTTAGATTATATAGCATGTTATTCTTATCAACTTGTAATCTATCTTTGGCTATTCTTTCTATACCAGTTGCTGAGGCATAGGCTTCAAAACATCCTCTTTTACCACAACCACATAGTCTACCTTTTTTTTCTAAAGGAATATGTCCAATTTCTCCAGTCGCACCGTTTTTTCCTGAAATTATTTCTCCATTTACTACTATTCCTCCACCAATTCCAGTTCCTATTGCCATACCTAATACATTTTTATATCCTTTTGCAACACCAACCCATAATTCTCCAAGTGTAATAACATTAACATCATTATCTATATATACTGGTTTTGATAATTGACTTTCAAACTCATAAGCTAAATTTAGATTTTCAGGCCAAGGAAAATTTGCCCACATTATTACTGTTGATTTATTTATAGTAGGTCCAGGAACACCTATTCCTAATGAAATAAAATCATCATAATTTATTTGTTTTTGTTCTAATCCAAATTTTAAACAGTCCGATAATTTTTTGACAGTTTCTTTATAACCTAAATTTGATTCAGTTTTAACTATTGTTGAATAAATAATATTTCCATTTTCATCCAAAATACCTATTTTTGAATTAGTCCCTCCTAAATCAATTCCACCATAATATTTCATTTTTACCTCCACTACATATCTAATACTATTGTTTTTATCTTAGTCATTGAAAGAATACTATGTCTTATACCTTGAACACCAGCTCCAGAATTTTTAATTCCTAAAAATGGAAAATTATCTGGTCCACGTTGTGTCTTATTATTAATATGTACTGTTCCAACTTCTAATTCATTTGCAAATTTAAATGCTTTTTCAATACTATTTGTAAAAATAGAGCTTTGTAAACCATATTCTGATTTATTTGCTATTTCTAATGCCTCATCTTCACTATTTACTCTAATTATTGGTAATACAGGTCCAAATGGTTCTTCCCATGCTATATCCATTTCTGTATTTACATTATCAAGTAAAACAGGATACATTAAATTACCCTCTCTTTTAATTTCTGTTAGTGCTTTTGCCCCTTTATTTATTGCATCTATAATTAAATTTTCAACAAAAATTGCACTCTTTTCATCAATTAAAGGCGTTATAACAACATTTTCAAAAGGATTTCCAACTTTTAAATTTAATACCTTATCTTTAATTTTTTCTAATAACTTATCAGCAATACTTTCCATTACTAAAACTCTTTTAATTGCAGTACATCTTTGTCCTGAATATGAAAACGCTCCTGAAACAATATCATTTGCTGCCTTATCTAAATTAGCGTCTTCAAGTACTATAGCAGCATCTTTTCCACCAAGTTCTAATAATATTGGTTTCATTTTTGCCTGAACTCCTATTTTTTCACCAATAGCTGTACTTCCAGTAAAGTTTATAAAATCTATTTCTTTATGAGTATTTAAATAATCTCCAATTTCTGAACCTTTACCTGTTACAATTTGCAATACATCTTTTGGTAATCCAGCCTCTTCAAAATATTTTACTAATTCTATACCCGATAGTACACCTTGACTTGCAGGTTTAAATACAACAACATTACCAGATATTAATGCTGGCACAATCTTAGAAGCTGCTAAATTAATAGGATAATTAAATGGAGATATAGCCAGAACTACACCTACTGGTTCTCTTCTAACTATTGCAACCTTGTTTTTAGAAGATTCATCATAATTTTTACCCTCATAAACTTCTCCAAAAATTCTCATTCCCTCTTCTGCTGAATATTTTATTAAACCTACAGTTCTTTCAACTTCAATTAAAGCATCTTTAAGAGGTTTAGAAATTTCTTTACTCATTAAAATAGCAATCTCTTCTTTATTTTTTTCTAAAACATCTGCTGCTTTATACATTATTTCTGCTCTTTTAGCTGTAGATAATTCTTTCCATTTCTTAAATGATTTACGTGCATTAATATATATTTTATCCACATCTTCTTGCGTCATTTTTTTAATACTACCTAACATGCTTCCATCTATTGGAGATAATACATTAATTTCCATTATTTATACCATCCATATTTTTTATTATTTCTTCTATTATTTTATCCTTATTTAATTCAAATAAAATATCATGTCTTGCTTTATTAACTTTTAAAAACTTAATATTATTTTTCCCATTATTTATCTTCTGCATATATTTTTTTAATTTTGTTTCAGAAACTAAAGCATCTTTAGTTCCAAACACTATAAATATATTTGCATTCTCACTAATTTTTTTAATATTTGATTTTATAAATGCAGTAAGTGATAATATATTATTATATGATCTTGCTGAAGCTTGTTTTAAATAATTTTCATCATTTAAATAAGAGTTTACAATTTCTTTATCTCTATTTAACCAAGCTGATTTACCCTCTTTAATGAATGACCTATTAAGGCTTTTTACCATACAATTATTAACAAAACTATTTTTAAAACCTAATTTCATTTCTAACTTAGTTATTATTTTACCTATAAAAATTGAAAATCTTTTTTCTATAGGCATTGAAATCAATACAGAATTTTTTAATTGCATATCTTCTTGAAGATATAGAGAGAATAATCCTCCCAATCCTTTACCTATTAAAAAAATATTTTCATTAGGTGTATTATTAAGTTTATGTTTTATAAATAATTTAATGTCATTTAAAACACCAGTAATACCTTTATCTCCAAAATCTGCAATATTTCCCTCTCTAAGTTCTCCATGTCCTCTGTATTCAAAAATATATACATCATAACCTGCTTCATTAAGTTTCATTGCAAATTCATTATATCTATCTATATATTCATATAATCCGTGTAACATTAATACTTTTTTTGTATTACCACTTTCAAATGAAGTATACGGAATTTTTAAACCATCAAAACTTTCAAAATATTCTTTATTCATTATACTCACTTATTTTCTCCTTTAAATAATTTTAATGTCAAGGCATTTAATAAAATACATATAGAGCTTACACTCATAGCAAATGCAGCAAACATAGGATTTAATGTTAAACCAAATTTAACAAATACTCCCATTGCTAAAGTAATCCCAATTATATTATATATAAAAGCCCAGAAAAGACTAAATTTTATATTTCTAATAACAGCTTTACTTAAATTAATCGCATTAATTATATCTATAAGTCTTTGTTTCATTAATACTATATCTGAAATTTCCATGGCTATATCTGTAGAACCACCTATACTTATACCAATATCTGCTTTAGCTAAAGCTGGTGCATCATTAATTCCATCGCCTACCATTATAACCTTATTATCTTTTTGTAAATTAACTAATATATCATATTTTTCATTTGGTAATAATTCTGCATGAACTTCTTCTATACCAACCAACTGTGCTACATATCTAGCAGTTTCTACATTATCTCCTGTTAGCATAATTGGTCTAATGTTTTTATCTTTTAATTTTTCAATAGTTATTTTTGCATCTTCTCTAATTTCATCAGCTATAGTTATTATAGCTACCAACTCTTTGTTAATTGAAGCTAAAATAACAGTTTTACCTTGTTTTGAAAAATTATTAATACTCTCAATATATTTAGATAAATCTACATTACCCTCTATCATCATTTTTTCATTTCCTATTAATATCTCATCATTTTTTACTTTTGCGTTAATTCCTCTTCCCTCAATCTGAATAAATTCATCAATATCTACTGAATTTACATTTAAACTTTCACAATAAGTTATTATAGATGTTGCAATATGATGTTCTGATTTTTTTTCAGCAGAATATATATATCTAATTACTTTATCATCATCTAAAAAGGAAATATAATCAATTACCTTAGGTTGCCCTTTAGTAAGTGTTCCTGTTTTATCCATTAATATTATACCTGCTTCTTTAATAATTTCAAGTAGTTCTGCTCTTTTAAATAAAATTCCTATTTGAGAACCTTTTAAATTACCTATCATTATTGATATTGGAGTTGCAATTCCTAATGCACAAGGACATGAAATTACAAGTACTGAAATAGCTCTATTAACTGCAATTGAAAAATCATTTCCAACTATTAACCAAAATCCAAAAGTTATAGCTGAAATAATAAATATTATCGGAACTAAAATTCCACTTATCTTATCTGCTAATTTTGAAATTGGTGCTTTACTTGATGTAGCTTCCTCTACAAGCTCTATAATTTTAGCAATTATAGTGTCATTACTTTCTTTATTAACTCTTACTTTTAAATATCCTTTTTCAAGAATACTTGAGGCTATTACTTCATCATTAATATTTTTTTCTATTAATTTACTTTCACCAGTTATAGATGATTCATTTACATAAGCTTTCCCCTCTAAAACTATACCATCACAACTAATTATTTCTCCTGTTTTAATTAAAACTTCATCATCTATTTCTAAATCTTCTACATCTATTATTATTTCTTTACCATCTTTAATTATAGTAGTTTTTTTAGGAGCTAAATTAATCATTTTAGTAATACTTTTTGTAGCATTTTTCTTAATTCTACCCTCTATATATTTCCCTATACTTACAAGTGTTAATATTACAACTATAGATTCAAAGTATAAGTCATGATTTTTTCCTTGAATAACGTTATATAGACTATATACAAAAGATGCAAGTGTACTTACTGCTATTAAACTTGACATATTAGAACTATTATTTTTTAATGCCATAAATCCTGAGAAATAATAGGATTTATAAATAAGCATTATACTAATAGTAATTATAATTTGTATTATCTCTGAATGATTTACCTTATTAAAGCCTAACATATGAGACATAGATACATACATTATTAATATACTTAATATTATTGAAACTATTAGTCTTATTATACTATAATCGCTATTTACAGTTTCAATATTTTCTTTATTTCTCTTATTATTTATTTTTTCTATTCCATACCCTATTTCTTCTACTTTTTCAATTATTTTTTCAACGCCAATAATTTTTTCATCATATATTACTGACATTTTAGAAGTTATAAGATTAATATTTACTTTTTCTATCCCCTCTAATTTTTCGAGATTTTTATTAATATTTAAAGCACAATTTGTACAGTGAATGCCAGTTATATTAAATTTTTCTCTTTTCATATTTCTCCTTAATTTTAAAAATATTTTTTATATTATATCACAAAAGAAAGTAATAGTATATATTAAAAAGATGTGAACCATGTCCACATCTTAAATTAAAATTATATGTTATTTTTTACTAAAGAAATTAATTCTTCTTTTGTTTTAAATCCTAAATCTGTAGCAACCTTTTCTCCATCTTTAACTACAAATAATGTAGGTATACTTCTTACTCCATATTCTCCAGCTAATTCAGGGAATTGATCTACATCTATTTTAACTATTGAGAAATCAGCTTCTTCACTTAATTCATCTAAAACTGGTCCAAGTCTTTTACATGGTCCACACCAAGTTGCAAAAAAGTCTACTAAAACAACTTTTTCTTTCTCACAAATTTCTTTTAATTGCTCTACAGCACCTAAATGTAATACTTTACTCATTATTATTCCTCCTAAATAATTATTTTGCTCCTAATGCAGTCATTGTGAAGTAGTTATATGGTTTATTAAAATGAGGTAAGAAGAAGATATCAAGTAATTTAAATTTATCTATAGTTACCTTTTCTTGAATTGCAAGTGAGAATACATGTAATCCAAGTGAAATATCTAATGTAGAAGCCATTTGTGCTCCTAAAATTCTTCTATTATTTTTATCATAAACTATTTTAACTGTTACTGCGTCATTTTCTGTTTTCATAAATTCAGGTTTTTGATTGTCTGTAAATGTAGTAGTTTCAACTTCAAATCCATATCTCTTAGCATTTTCTTCAGATAATCCTGTAGAAAGCATGTTTAACTCATAAACAGAGATTCCATTTGAACCTTGAACTCCTATTCCTTCTAATTTAGTTCCACATACATTGTGAGCTGCAACTATACCACTTCTAACAGCATTTGTTGCAAGTGCAATATAGTTAATATCATCTATAGAGTTATCATATATAGTTGCACAATCTCCTATAGCATAAACATCTTCACAAGAAGTCTTTTGAGTTCTATCAACTAAATATGCTCCATTTCTAAATAATTCAACTTTTCCTTTTAATAAGTCTGTGTTAGGTCTAAATCCTGCACATAATATTACCATATCAGTTGCATATTCAGATTTATCAGTTACTATAGATGAAACTTTACCATTTGTTCCTTTAATTTCTTTTAACATTTCTCCAAATGATAATTCAATACCATGACTTGCTAATTTTTCATTCATTCTTGTTCTAAATTCTTTATCATAGTAAGTAGATAAACAATCGCTACAAGAATCTACTAATCTAACTTTTTTACCTTTTCTTTCAAATGCTTCTGCTAATTCTACCCCTATATATCCAGCACCTATTACAGTAACATGTTTAATTTCAGGATTTTTTAATTTTTCAATAACTTCAGCTGCATTTTGGAATAATTTTACATATTGTACATTTTCTAATTCTTTTCCTGGAATTGGTAAATCAATTGGTAAAGATCCTGTAGAAACTATTACCTTGTCATATTTTTCTGCAAATTCTTTTCCACATTTACTTTTTGCATATACTACCTTATTTTCAAAGTCTATGTCATATACTTCAGTTTCCATGTAAACTTTTGCACCATTAGCTTCTAATTTTTCCTTATTTGAATAGAATAGTCCATCTGAACCATCAATTTGATCTCCTATCCATAATGCCATTCCACAACCTAAGAAACTAATATTATTATTTCTATCAAATACAACTACTTCTGTTCCTGGATAATTTCCTAAAATTGTATTAATTGTTGCTGTTCCTGCATGATTTGCACCTATAACTACTACCTTCATTTAGTCCTCCTATAAATTTGTTTATACAATACATTTTAACTTATTTTATTTAAAAATTCAAGAATTGTACCACTAGTTACACTTGTAGGAGAAATCATATTTTTCCACATTTTACTATATTTTGTATTATAAAATAAACCCAATGTATGTCTAAGAAAATGATGTGGTTTTTCATTGTTTTCTTCTAACATTTTCACATAGTGAAACATTTCATTTACTATTTCTATATGTTTTTTTACACTTTTACCATTTAGTAAATTTATTTCATTTGCTAACATAGGGTTATCATAAAATGCCCTACCTATCATTACAGAATCAACATAATTATGATGAATTTTAATATCTTCAATAGTTTTAATTCCACCATTAATTTCTATTGTTAAATTAGGTCTATCTTTCTTAAGTCTATAAACCATTTCATAATCTAGTTGTGGTATAGTTCTATTCTCCTTTGGACTTAACCCCTTTAAAATGGCAATTCTAGCATGAACAATATATTTATTAACATTAGTGATGTCAATAAAATCTAATAATTCCCTATAACTTACAATTTTTCTATCATTTTCTAAAATACCTTTACCGTCTATACCAATTCTATTTTTTATGGTAACTTCTTTACCTGAATATTCTTTCATAGCTTGTGCAATATCTCTTACAAGTTCTGGCTCACTCATTAGATAAGCTCCCATATTATGACCTGAAACTCTATCTGATGGACAACCTACATTAAGATTAATAGCATCGTAGTTTGTATGTTTAATATATTTTGCAACTTCAATACTTTCTTGTAAACTAGATGTAGCTATTTGTAATACTACAGGATTTTCAACTTTTGTACTTCTTAATATTTTAGCTCTATCTCCATTTAAAATCGCTTGAGTAGTTATCATCTCTGTATATAACTCTATATCTTTATTTATCATTCTAATAAAATTTCTAAAATGAATATCAGTTCTATCTACCATTGGGGCTAAAGCTATTTTAAACATAAATACCTACTTTCTGTTTATTAAAAATATTCCAATAGCCATTAATGCAACACCTATCATTCTTTCTACAGAAAAAGATTTAACTGCATATCCAAAAAGTCCATAATGATCTATTATCATAGCCATAACTAATTGTGAAAACATTAATAATATAGTTGCAAGTCCTACTCCTAAAGCTGGTATAACCGTAATTACCGATAATACATAAATCGCTCCTGTAATTGCACCTAAATACTTCCACCAAGCAGTAGTTGTAAACTGAGTAATTGTTGGTGATTTCTGACCTGTTAGAATTATAAATAAAAATATAAATAATAATCCTATAAAAAAAGATGTAAATGCCGACCAATAATCACTTCCTAAAGATTTTCCAAGTTCAACATTTATAGGACCTTGAATTGTAACAACAAATCCTGCAAATACCGTTAATAATATATATAATACTTTTTCCATTTATTTTTCTCCTTTTATTTTAATCCAAATTTCTTCCATATTTTTTTCAAACTTATTGTTTCCTGCTAAATAATATTTTTTCTTTTGATTCATATATTTTTGATTAACATAATTATTTTCATAATCATGAGGATATAGATATTTTTTTGCACCAACTTTAGTTAAATGCACCGGAACACTCTGTGCTCCATTTTCTTCTATATCAGCCATAGCTTCATTTACAGCCATATATGCACTATTACTTTTAGGTGAAAGTGCTAAATATATCGCACATTCTGATAAAATTATTCTTGATTCAGGCATTCCAATTTCTTTTACTGCATTCATACAAGAAACGGCAACATTAATTGCTTGAACATTTGCAAGACCTATATCCTCACTTGCAGAAATAACTAATCTTCTAGCAATGTACATAGGGTCTTCTCCACCAATTAATAACTTACTCATCCAATAAACAGCAGAATCTGGGTCAGAACCTCTTATTGATTTAATCATTGCAGAAATTGCATCATATCTATCTGCAAATACCTTAATATTAAATAATTCTGTAACTTCTTCAATACTAGAATTTAAAAAATCTGCGTTTATTAAAGTTTCTAAAAAGTTGATAGAAGTTCTTGCATCTCCATCTGATATCATAGAAATGTATTTTAATATATCTTCCTTATACTCAAGTTGCTCTTCTTTAACAATTTTTTCTAATATATTAAATATATCTTCTTCATCTAATTTTTTAAATTCAAATAAAAGTACCCTAGATAATAAAGCTCTATTAAGTGAATAATAAGGATTTTCTGTTGTAGCCCCTATTAAAATAATATTCCCATTTTCTAAATCTTCTAATAAAGAATCTTGTTGCAATTTATTAAATCTATGTATCTCATCAAAAAACAATAGTGTCTTATTGACACTATTCTTAGCTTTTAAAGATATCTGAGTTATATCATTTTTTGATGCCTTAATTGCATTTAAATAAACATAGTCATATCCAAGTTTATCTGCAATTATTTTAGCTAAAGTTGTTTTACCAGTACCACTTGGTCCAAAAAATATTGAGCTTATGATTTTATTGTTTTCAAGCATTCTAAATAATATTTTCCTTATATTTTCTTGCCCGTAAAACTCATCAAAATCCTTAGGTCTATATTTATATGCTAAAGGTTCTTTATCATAATTAAATAAATTCATAAGCCCTCCTTTTTATCTACCATATATTTCAGTTATGTGTGCAATTGTTGATGCTAAATCATCGTTTAATTCCCAACCATTTAATCTCCATTGCCAGTTTCCACTTGCAAGTCCTGGAGTATTAATACGTGCAAATTCTCCTAAATTTAAATAATCTTGCATTGGTATTATTGCAGTTTCAGCAACAGATCTTAAAGCAAGTCTAATCATTGAATAAACTATATATGAATCATCACTTACATTTAAGTAATCTCTTACCTCTCCTTTTTGCATATCATTAAGTTTAAAATACCATGAATTTGTTGTATCATTATCATGTGTTCCTGTATAAACTACAGTATTTTTTTCATAATTATGTGGTAAATATTCATTTTCAGGATCTTTATCAAATGCAAATTGTAAAATTTTCATTCCTGGAAATCCTGCACTTTCTTTTAATTCTACAACTTCATCTGTAAGTATACCTAAATCTTCTGCAATAATATTAATCTCTCCTAAAGATTTTTTTATAGCATTAAATAAATCAATTCCTGGTCCTTTTTCCCATTTACCATTAATAGCTGTAGTTTCTCCATAATTAACAGCCCAATATGATTCAAATCCTCTAAAATGATCTATTCTTATTATATCATATAGAGAAAGGTTAGCTTTAACTCTATCTATCCACCATTTATATCCTGTTTCTTTTAATTTATTCCAATCAAATAATGGATTCCCCCATAATTGCCCAGTTGCTGAGAAATAATCAGGTGGAACTCCTGCAACCTTAACTGGATTTCTATCTTTATCAAATAAGAATATTTCTGGATTTGACCACGCATCTGCTGAATCCATAGATACAAATATTGGTATATCTCCAATAATTTCAATCCCATTTTGATTAGCATATGATTTAACAGATTTCCATTGTTTAAAAAATATATATTGTAAAAATTTTTGATAGTTAATTTCATCAGCTAATTTAACTTTATATTCCTCTATTGCATTATTTTCTCTATTTTTTAATTCATTTGGCCAATTTGACCATGATTCTCCATTAAAATATGTTTTAAGTCCAGCAAATAGAGAATAATTACCTAACCAATAATCATTTTCTATATTAAATTTAATAAAATCCTCATTTTCTATATTAAACTTCTCAAAAGCACTTCTTAATATAGGTAATTTATTTGTATAAATCATTCCATAATCAATATTTTCTTTATTATCTCCAAAATTTGTATCAAGTACTGAATAATCTAAATATCCCTCTTGAACTAAAGTTTCTAAATCTATTAAATATGGATTACCTGCAAATGCAGAAAAACATTGATATGGAGAATCTCCATAACCTGTAGGTCCTAATGGGAATATTTGCCATAATTTTTGTTTAGATTTTTTCAAAAAATCAATAAATCTATATGCTTCAAATCCCAAAGTACCTATTCCCTCTTTTCCAGAAAGTGATGTAGGATGAAGTAAAATCCCTGCTTTTCTCATAATATTTATCTCCTTAATATTTTATCATTATAATTATATCACATTATTCACTGATATCAACTAAATTTTTTATTTTCTCAAACTCTTTAGATATTTTATCACTAGTAATATTTAAATCATTAAAATCTTTTTCTAAACGTTTAAAATCCCTATTTAAATTCTGCCATCTATCACTATATCTTAAAAACTCTTTAGAAAATCTATCAAGTTGATTTAAAATTTCTTTTGCATTCTCATTTCTTTTATACTCTATAGTTGAAAACTGCATAGTAGTAATATATATCATTAAATTTGTTTGTGATGCAATCCAAACCCTTTTAGAATAAGCATATTCTAATATTTCAGGAAATTCAGAATATATCTCCATAAATATTGATTCACTGGGTAAAAACATTATTGCTTGATTAATAGTTTCTCCTATTATAATATACTTATTTGAAATATCATCTATATGTTTTTTTAAATCTTTAATAAATTCTTTTCTATACTCCACATTCTTATTTTCTACATATAAGATATAGTTTTCAAGTGGAAATTTTGAATCAATAGCAACCTTATTTAATTTTGTGTTTAAAAATAAAACTGCATCTGCTACTTTTCCATTTGAAAATTTATACTGTCTTTCATATAAATTATTATTATCTCCATATACATAACCTAAAACTTGTTCTAATCTAGTTTCTCCAAAACTTCCTCTTGATTTCTTATCAGATAAAATTTTTTGTAATGAAATAACTTCACTTGATAATTTCTCAATATTTTTTTGAGTTTCATCTATTTTAACTAGCCTATTTATAACTGAATTAACAGCTTCATTAGATATTTTAAATCCATCTTTTAATACATTTTCTACTTTATCTCCAAGACTTAAAACATCTTTAGTGATATTTTCTTTCATATTTAATTTAAAATCATTAATTTCACTTGTAACATTTGTTTTCCCCTCATAAATTAATTTTGAGATATCCTCTTTTGACTTTTCATTCTTCTCCATTAATTTTTCTAATATTTCAAACTTCATATCTTTAAATTCATTTTCATTTTTATTAAAATTAATAAGATAGATTAAATAAATCAACATAAATATTAGAATTACAAGTAATATTAATATAGCATAAATCATTACATCACCTACTCTTCATTTATTATTTTATCATTGTGGTAAGTTAGTTCATTTGAAATTTTTTCAAATTCATTTCTTCTTTCAGTCGGCATATCCTTTAAAATATCCATATCATCTATACCCTCATTTTCAATAATATTATTAAATAATTCATAACTTAATTTATTAGGATTAATATTTATCTGATAATACTCTACTTCTTTATTCTCATCTAATACTTCATTAACCAATTCATAATCTTGTAATAATGCCATAGTTCTATTAAGTGCCTTTTTAGAAATTCCAATATATGCTGATAAATCATTCATATCTAGTGGTTTTTCTAATTTACTAAATCTATCAGATAGTATATACATAATATATGCACCTATTTTCTTTTTCATTGATAATGATATCTCAAAATCTTCTTCTACTAATTCCTTAGATGTCTGTATAGTATAAGTTATTTGAGCCCCTATCAATATTATTGTCCACGCATATTTAATCCAAATTAAAAATATTGGTATAAATGCAAGTGAACCATATATTATATTATATCTACTAATTGAATATTGCAAATAAACATATATTACATAAAGTATATTTAACCCTATATCAGAAATAGCAGCACCTATTATAGCTGGTAATATTTTAACTCTTTTATTAGGAATTAAAATAAATAATCCTGATATAAACATCATTCTCATAAACATATTGAATATCTTTAATATATATTTAGTTAAATTCGATATATTAGTAAATGACTTAATAAATTCAACTAAAACAGAACTACTTGCAAGTATTAATAGAATAAATATAGGTGTTATAAAAACAAGAGCAGTATAACTAATAATTTTAGAAGTAAAATTTCTATTTTTTCTTACATTCCAAATATTATTAAATGTATTTTCAAGTAAATCAAACATACTGATTACTGAAAAAATTAATATCAAAATCCCAAGTCCAGTAAGTATTCCACCTTTTGCATTTTCTATTAACTTATTAGTAGTTTCTAATACATATGATAAAACTTGTTCATTTTGAGGTACTAAATCCTTAACTTGAATAATTAATTTTTCATCTAAACCAAAGCCTTTTGCAATTCCAAGTATAATGGCAAAAAAAGGAAATATTGTTAGTATCATCATGTATGTTAGATTTGATGCAAGTAACGACAAATCTTTTGAAAAATACTTTTTAAAATATATTTTTACCATTGATATTACTTTTTCTTTATTGTAAATCATTTAACTATAACCATTTTCTTATTATTAAAAATTTCAAGTAATAGTTCATCATAGTTTTCAATTTTTTCTTCTTCAAGTAATATCTTATCAAGTTTTGGTTTAGTATTTGGATGTTTAGGTGCAAACATTGCACATGAATCATCATGTGGTTCTATAGATTTTTCATATGTTCCTATTTCATTTGCTTTTTCAATTATTTCAAGTTTATCTATACTTATTAATGGTCTAAATACAACTAAATCTGTTACAGAGGCTGAAGTACAATTTAATCCCTCAAGTGTTTGAGATGCAACTTGTCCTAAACTTTCTCCAGTAACTAAAGCTCTTAAATTATTTTTCTTAGCAAGCATTTCAGAAAGCCTCATCATTGCACGTCTTGTAAGAATAGTTGCATACTCCTTATTTGTCTTTTCATTAATAGCCTGTTGTATTGGTAAAATATTCATAGAATAAAATTTAGATTTACCGTTATATTCACTTAATATTTTTACTAATTCTTCAATTTTAACTAATGCCTTTTCTGAAGTAAAAGGGAAAGAATGATAAGTAACAAAATCAAGTTTCAATCCTCTTTTAGACATTAAAAATGAAGCAACTGGAGAATCTATTCCACCAGAAATTAAAGATAATCCATTTCCAGCTGAACCTAAAGGCAATCCACCATAAGTATTAATCTTTTGTGTATAAATATATGTTTTCTCCCTTATATCTAAAGAAATTAAAGTATCAGGATTTTTCATAGAAACTTTAGAAAATTCTGTATTTATTAAAACAAAAGCTCCAAGTTCTTTAGCAAAATCCATAGAATTTTTTTCAAATTTTTTATTAGCTCTATTTACCTCTATTTTAAAAGTTCTTGCACCATCTTGATATAGTTCTGTTGCAATTTCTTTAAGTTTATCTTTTATTGATTTTTCATCTGTATCTACCATAACAGAAAAATTAATATTATTTATACCAAAAATCTTTTTTAATTCTGTTATTAAACTTTCTATATTTTCATCATTTGTTTGTACATAAAGTTTAGATAAATCATTTACTAACCTTGCATCAAATGATGATATTTTATTATTTATTCTTTGTTTAATATTCCCCTCAAAAATACCTCTATTTTTACCCTTTAATGCAAGTTCTCCATATCCTAAACCTATTGCATTAATTTTATTTAACCTAATATTCATTACTCCCCCTTTCTAATATCTTTTGGTCTTATCCAATCAGAATTTTTACCTTGTGTATAATTTGATATAAATTCTTCTTTAAATTCTTTAAATTTACCTTTTAATATAGCCTCTCTAGCATCTTTCATCATATTTATTAAAAACCAAATATTTTGATAAGTTGCAAGTCTTTGCCCTAATATCTCATCAGTTTTAAATAAATGTCTAATATATGCTCTTGAATAGTTTCTGCAAACATAATTATCATTAACATCTAAAGGTCTATCATCATATTCATATTCTTTATTTTTAATTACAAGTCTACCATATTTTGTAAATACAGTCCCATGTCTACCAATTCTTGAGGGATGAACACAATCCATCATATCTATTCCATTTTCAATTGCTTCTAACATATCTAATGGTTCTCCTACACCCATAAGATATCTAGGTTTCATTTCAGGTAATAAAGGAGTTGTATGTGCAAGTATTCTATACATATCTTCACGTGTTTCTCCAACTGCAAGACCACCTATTGCATACCCAGAAAAACTATTATCCATTTCTAGTAATTCATTAAGCGATTTTTCTCTTAAATCTTCATAAATCCCACCTTGAACTATTGCAAAAAGCCCTTGTTTTTCAGGGTTTTTATTAGCATCTATACATCTTTTTGCCCATCTAGTAGTTCTCTCTATAGAGGGAATTAAATATTCTCTTGTAGATAATCCATGTGGACATTCATCTAAAACCATCATTATATCTGAACCTAAATTATTTTGTATTTCAATAGATTTCTCAGGAGAAATAAAGTGTTTTGAGCCATCATGATGCGATCTAAAATAAGCTCCCTCTTCCTTTATTTTTCTTAAATCTCCTAATGAAAATATTTGAAAACCACCACTATCAGTAAGTATAGGTCTTTTCCAATTCATAAAATTATGCAGATGACCAAATCTTGCAATTAATTCATCTCCAGGTCTTAAATAAAGATGATAAGTGTTTCCTAATATTATTTCAGCACCTATTTCTTCTAATTCTTCAGGTGTCATGGTTTTAACTGTTGCTTGTGTACCAACTGGCATAAATACTGGTGTATGTATAATTCCATGAGGTGTTTCTATTACTCCTGCTCTAGCTTGACCATCTTTTTTCTCTAAATTATATCTAATTGGTTTTTCCATTATTTCACTTCCTATTTACGTATTATATCTAATATTTCTCTCATATTTAATAAATTTTTGCTTAATTTTTCATAATCTTCTCTTCTTTTAACTAAAACTCCTAAATGAATTACAGCCAATTTTTCTCCATTTTCTTTAATAATTTTAGTATTAATACCTGTTAAATCTATCTTATACTCATTAAGCAATCTCATAATATCAAGAATTAATCCTGTTCTTCCAACTGTCTTAATTGTAAAATAAATTTGGAATTTATTGTTTGATTTTTCTAATAATTTTTCATCCCAATATACTTCTATTTCTCTTTCAGGTTCATTTTCTAATAATTTTTGCATATTATTACAATCTGATCTATGTATTACTATTCCTCTACCTCTTGTAACAAATCCTAAAATTTTATCTCCAGGTAGTGGTGCACAACATTTGGCAAAATTAAACAATGTATTATCGGACCCACTAACTTTTATTCCTTGATTATTTTCTTTTATCTTGTGAGTAGTTTTAGCCGTTTCTTCTTCTATAGCTTGTTCTATATTCACTTCTTCTTTTTTCTCAAATTTTGCTATAAAATGTTCTAAAGTTAATTCATTGTTCGCAAACTTATAATAAAGATGAGCTAAAGAAGTAATATTAAATTTTTTCATGTATAATAAGACTTTATCATCATCTTCATAATCTTTAAATTTTAAACCAATCTTATTAAATTCTTCATTTAAAAGAAGTTCTCCCTCTTTAGACTTCATTTCAAATTCCATATCTTTAAACCATTTTCTAATCTTAGATTTAGAACTTGGATTATTAACTATATTTATCCAATCATTACCTGGACCTTTAGCTGTTTTAGATGTTAATATTTCAATTTTATCTCCATTTTCCACAACATAGTCAAGTGTTACTATTCTATCATTGACTTTTGCCCCTATAGTTCTATATCCTATTTGAGTATGTACTTGAAATGCAAAATCTAATACTGTTGAGCCAGCTTGAAGTTCTACTACATCACCTTTAGGTGTAAATACAAATATCGTTTTCTTTAATATATGTTCTGTAACCTCTTTTGCAAATGTTTCAACAGGTTCCCCCTCAATGCTTGATTCAACAATCTTCTTTATTGTAGCATAATATTTTTCATTTTTATCTTTTGTTTTTTTCTCTTTATACATCCAATGTGCAGCAACTCCCTCTTCTGCAATTTGGTGCATTTCTTCCGTTCTTATTTGTATTTCTATAACTTGATTATCTACACCTCTAACAGTTGTATGTATAGATTGATAACCATTAGCTTTAGGTACAGCTATATAGTCTTTAAATCTACCAGCTATAGGTGTGAATATAAAATGTATTAATCCTAATACTGCATAACAATCAACTTCTTTTTTAGTTAATATTCTTATTGCCGTAAGATCTGTTAGGTCTTTAAATTGTTTATTTTTTTCATACATCTTTCTATATATACTATATAAATGTTTAGTTCTTCCATTTACATGTGCATTAATAAAAGACTTTTCTAGTTCTTTTTCAATAATTTCTATTATTTTTTTTATGTATCTTTGTCTTTCCTCTTTTTTTGTATTAACAAGTGATTTAATTTCTTGATAACCTTTACGATTTAAATAATAAAAAGAAATATCTTCTAATTCAGATTTAATCTTTCCCATACCAATTCTATGTGCTATAGGGGCATAAATATCCATAGTTTCCTTAGATTTTTCTATTTGTTTTTCAGGAGTTTGATATTTTAAGGTTCTCATATTATGTAATCTATCTGCAAGTTTAATAATTACAACTCTAACATCTTCAGACATTGCAACTACCATTTTACGGATATTTTCTATCTGTTTTCCCTCTTTTTTAGGCAAATTTCTTAATTTTGTAACACCATCTATAAGCATAGCAATATCTTTACCAAAACTATATTCTATATCTGATATAGTTATTAATGTATCTTCAACAACATCATGTAATATACCAGCTACTATAGTATCTGTATCCATTCTTAAAGAAAGTAATATTTCAGCAACTTCAAGTGGATGAATTATATATTCTTCTCCACTTTTTCTTTTTTGATTTCTATGAGCTTCTTCTGCCAAAATATATGCTTCTTCTATTCTTTCTATATCTAGTTCCTTATGATTTTGTATAATATCTTCTTTAATTCTATGATAAACTTCTCTTCCTGTAATATTTGCCATAAAACTCTCCCCTAAACTAGTATTTTAATACTAAATTTTACCATTTTTTTTTACCTATTGCAAATTTATATAGAAAAATAAAATTCCAACCTAAATTCCAAAAGTAAATGTCCAAAAAAAATAGGATATACAGTACCATCATAAATGACCAAATCTATTGAAAGGAACTGTATATCCATGACTAATAATAACACATTTTTTAAAATTAATAAAGAAGGAAAATTTAAACATCTTACTAAAGTTGACCGTGGTATCATTTACCATATCCTTAAAGATAATAATATTAAAGACTTAACTAAATA
>NZ_LKKW01000005.1 GCF_001891165.1 Streptobacillus ratti
TGGGAATATAGATGATTTTAAGACAGAATTAAAATCTAAAATTGCTAAAAACCCAAAGGATATAGATTCATTAAAAAAACTTGCAGGTGTATATCATGCGTATTTAGAAAATGATAAGGAGTCATAGGGAGGATAGTAAGTATTATTTAAGGAGAGTATTTAGGAGTATAGAGGAGTTAAAAAGAGGAGTAAAAAAGTATTGTAGTAGATATAATAATATAAGGAGAAAAGTACTAAACTTTAAGAGTCCGAATGAGGTAGTAAGAGAGTATCAAAATAGTTTAACAAATTAATAAAAATGTAAAAAAGGTGACTAAGTGGTTAATTACACACTTATACAGAAACTTTTTAAATATTTTGTTACATATGTTTGACAACTAAACAGGGGAGGTCATTTGATAAATAAATTTTATTGACAAAATTTTAAAAATAATATATAATAATTTTTGTCAATAAAAAATGCCTTGGTGGTGAAATGGTAGACACACAGGACTTAAAATCCTGTGGGAGCAATCCCGTGCCGGTTCGAGTCCGGCCCGAGGCACCATGATGCGGGAGTAACTCAGTTGGTAGAGTGTCAGCCTTCCAAGCTGAATGTCGCGAGTTCGACCCTCGTCTCCCGCTCCATGTGAGTCATTAGCTCAGTCGGTAGAGCACTTGACTTTTAATCAAGGTGTCACTGGTTCGATTCCAGCAGGGAACGGAAAAATTGTTATATAAAGTCATTAAATAAAGGAGTTAGATACTCCTTTGTTTTTAAAAAGTTCTATTAAAGTTCTAAACTTCTTCTAGCATATTAGAAATGGTTTCATTTTCTTTATCAAATAAATGAGCATAAGTTGATAAAGTTATTTTTGAATTTTTGTGTCCAATTCTTTTAGAAATGCTCACTATATCTATTCCTTTATGTATCAAAAGACTAACATGAGAATGTCTAAATCCATGAAGAGTAATTGGGTTTAAATTATTTGCTCTAATTATATCATTTAAAATATTTTGATATGTTTTAACTGTAGTGAATAAAAAATCATTTTCAAATATTTTGTATTCTTTTACTAATTTTCTAACTTCATTCATTATCTTGTTTGGAATTTGGACAGTTCTATTACTGCTTACATTCTTAGGTGGGTTAAAAGTATTATAATCTATTCTAGTTTTATTAATATTAATTGTATTCTTAGTTAAATCAATATCATTTAAAGTTAATGCTGCAATTTCTCCTGGTCTAGCTCCAGAATAATATAGAAGATTAAAGTAAAGTGAGTGAGGTGTCTTATTTCCTTTAACTTTTCTTTTTTCTAGACATTCCATAAATGTTTTAAATTCTTCAACAGTCCAAATTTCTCTTTCTTTAATTTCAGTTTTATTTACCAATTTAACACGTTTTATTATATTACTAGGAAAATTATAGTATAATACAGCATAATCATATACCATATTAAGATGTTTTTTTAATTTTTTTTGTTGTTCAGGTCTATTGTCAAAAGTTCTTAAAAATTTTAATATTTTTAATTCATTAATGTCTTTTAATAAAGAATTTTTGAAATATAGGTTAATTTGACGCATAAAGTGCTTATATTTTTTTAAAGTACTTTCACGCAATCCATTCGCTTTATAATCATAAAAATCGTCCATAAGGACTTTTAACGAGATATCTTGGTTACTTTTTTCATATTTACTTTTAAATGCAATTGAATAATTCTCTGCATCTTTTTTTGTTTTGAAACCTCTTTTTTTGTATCTTATATTTTCACCTAGATAATTTTTACAATAAAAAGATACTTGCCAGTTGTTTTTTTCTAATTGTTTAAAACTTGCCATTTTTATTCCTTTCTAGCATTGCCAAATAATATTAAAAAATGCTATAATACTACAAAAGGCAATACTTATTATTGTATTGTTTAAATATTTCTAAATTCTAAATATCCTTTGACTTTCGCGAGTGAAGGATGTTTTTTTTATTTTATATACTTATAACCAAAATTTTAACAGTAGTTCTTTCCAGTTTTTAGGTATATTTAAATGACTGTTTTCAATATGAGAATATATATTTGGAAGATTATTCAATGACACTTTAAGTTCTTCTAGAATAACTTCGAATTCTTCTATTAATTTATTAAAGTCTTTTTTTAATAAAAATATTTTTAAAACAACTAATAAATCAAATATATTTCCTCTATATTGTTGAGTAGTGTATTTTGAATAATCTAAAAAAAATTTTTTATTTTTAAATCTTTTACCAGATTCAAAATACAGTCTTTCATTATGAGCACAAATATTTCTATATTTATTTAAAAAATGTGCTAAGTTCTCTAATTTGTTGGCATCAATAATATTGTTACTTTTTATTTTATAATTATATTTAAATTCTTCATTTATTTCATCATTAATTTCTTTTTTTATATCAGATTTAAGTACTTCAAAAAAATAACATACTACACCAAAATTTGATTTTTGAAAATAAACCCAAAGAGGTAATTCACCGTGTTTATTAAGATAATGAGAAAATGAGTTTTTTATATTATCTATATTATTTTTATTAATATCATTTGAAATAGTTGATATAAGCTTTGTTATTTTTGAACTATTACCTTGAAAGTTATTAACATCAAAAAAGTTAAATTTTATATTATGGTATTTTGAATGAAAGTAAGAAACCTTTGTTTTTAATAAAGTTTCAAACTTTAATATATATTTTAAAAATAAATTTCTTAATCCTTCATCAAAGCAATATAAGGAATAAATATTATCAAAAGTTGTTCCGTTTAAATATTTTTCTTCTTTAGAATTTTTATCTAAAAATATTTCTTTATAACCATTAATAATATTATAGTAATTTTCTCTTTGTAAAACTCTTTTGCATTCTGTTGGCTTAATTATTAGACCACGTTCTTTTAATATTTTAATCTGTGTATGGTAACTTTTGAATGGTTTTGTTGGTTTTTCCATTTTTCCTCCTAAAAAAAAATCTTGCGCCTCCGTAGAATTGCAAGATTTTCGTTCGCCTCCTCAGAATTGAACCGTCCACTTACAATAATACTAGCACATTTTGTGTGAAATTGTCAATAACTTTTTATGCTTTTATTTACTTTTTAACACTTTTATTTACATTAATTTACATTTAATGGCAATTTCTTTCATTTGATTGTAAAATTTGTGCTTTATATAAAAAGATTAAAACACAATATATTGTGTTATCTTTTTATCTTTTGTTAAATTTTAAATCTTTACTTTTTAAAATAAATATGTTATTATATTCATATATTAAAGATAACTTGTGAAGGATAAGTGCTGGGTTCCTGGATAGGAGTAGATATATACTTTATATATATTTAGAATTCCTTTGCCCCTGAGGTTATCTTTTTTATTTTTATTAATATATTATATATTAGATTGGTTAATTTTGATTAATTCATCTTTAAGTTCTTCTAATATTTCATTAAAATTTAAGGGTAATTTATACATTTGAAAATACATACTAGAATATTGAATATGTCTTTCTATGATTGATTGCAAATGTTTTACAAATAATATAGAAAGAGGAACATCTAATAATAAAATTATAGATATAATACATGTATATAAATCACCAGAATGGTTTTTATTAGACACA
Source organism: Streptobacillus ratti (assembly GCF_001891165.1). Lineage (NCBI taxonomy): Bacteria > Fusobacteriati > Fusobacteriota > Fusobacteriia > Fusobacteriales > Leptotrichiaceae > Streptobacillus > Streptobacillus ratti. Next base: position 3,614 of record NZ_LKKW01000005.1, read on the forward strand.
ATAAAAAACTTTTTTATAAATTCATCATCAAAACGATACATTGAAATACCATTTTTTAATTTATAAGTAAATACTTTTAAATTATGCCCTATCAAATTTCTAAATTTTCTTATAGTTACTAATGATTTTTTAAACATTTCTATTTGTTTTGCATTTTTAACTCCTTTTTTAGGTTTAGTATTAAATTTGAATTTTATTTTAGAAAAAAAGTTGAACATTTTTATTACATCTATTTGTAAATTGATATTAAGTATTTTAAAAAATTCTGTTATATCATTAAAATTACTATTTTTAAAAAGAATCCAAGCTGGAATGTGATTATGTTTTTCTTTGTAATGTTTAGTTGGCTTTTCATTTGTATTATTTAAAATATTTTCTAATTTATTTATAATATTAGATTCAAAATCTTTTTTGAATAAATTTTCATCTTTTAAATAAATTTTTTCATCTACATGATTATAACTTTGACTACTAATTATATATGCTAATTTATGTTTGAAAATATCTTCTACATATGTACTATATTCAAATATTATAGTTAAAAAATCTTTATCTAATAAATGAATAAAAATTAAATCCTCGAATGAAGTATTTAAATATTTTTCTTCTTTCATAAAATATTCTTTATAACCGTTTATAAGATTATAATAGGGAAAATTTTTTAAAAGATTTAAAGTCGAACTTTCATCTTGAATTGTTAAATTATATTTAGTTTTTAAGTATAAAATTTGTTCTTCAAAAGTTTTAAATTCTTTATCATATTTTATTTTTTTCATTTTAAAATTCCTTTCACAAAAAAAAGATATGAATATATCATATCTTTTTTTTACTAACCACTACTTAAGTATCATAAACCTTAAGCTTTATTTGAAAAAATTCAAAAACGGTTGCTACATCATCGATAAGATATACTACCATATTTAATTTAAATTGTCAAATTATTATTTTATAATTTTAACTTTATCTCCTAATTTAACAGGTTCATAGCTTCTGTAAGTTGTTTTTTCTAAATTTGGAACATCACCAACATTTATTTCTTTAATTTTTTTAATTTTTCTAACTCTATTAAGTGGATTGTGAAATAAAATATTGTAAGAACTTTCTTCTATCGTAATTTTTTGACATATTGAAAATTGTTGATAAACTTCTACTATTTCAAGCTTTTCTTTTATTTTGTACATTTCGCCATAGTTTTTATTTTTATAAATAATTTCTATACCAGGTTCAAAAATTATAATTTTTTCTTCTTTTAAAGCACCATTTTCTTCACCGTAATCTATAACTATTTCTTTTTCATTTAATATTTTAATAACTTTATATTCCATTATTATATCCTCCTGATTTTATTATTTTTTAATGATTTTTAGTCAATCTCTTTTATATCAATATAATTATTCAAAAAATTACAATGTATATAATTGACTATTTTTTGAATAGGGCAATCATTTAAATTATCCTGGTATTCATAACCTAAAAATATTGTAGCAAATAAATTTGCTTGTAGTTCACATTTATCTCTACTATCACAAATATTGCTAAAATATCTTAAATTTTTATCATGAAAAAGTGAATGACCTAACTCGTGAGCTAATATAAAATCTTTTTCATATTCTTCTAAATTATCATTAATAACTATCATTTGATAATCTTCACATATAGTAGAAAAACCTTTGCATTTTTTTAATTCAGCATAATTTACAATAATTTTATTATCCTTAATTAATTCAAATATATTACTATTATAATGGTGTTTTAATTCTTTGCTTATTTTAATTACTTCATTATTTTTCATAATACTATAATTCTCCTTTTTTCTTTAATATCTTTATAAAAGAATCCGTTAGAGCTTTTTCTATTAACTCTTGTGTTTCTAAATCCTCCTTACCATTGCTATTAAAGAACATTATACTATTTGATTGAAGAAATGCTTGTAGTCTTTGCTTTTGATTTTCATTTAAAGCTTTTTTTTCTATTTCTATTTCATCATATGATGTTTTTTGAGTTTCTGATTGATTGCCAGTTAAATAATCTAATGATACATTGAAGTAGTTACAATACATTTCAAGTGATTGAATACTTAATGGTTGCTTTTCATTTTCCCATAAAGAAATTGTACTTTTTAATGTACCAGTACCATATTTTTTTGAAAAAATTTCTGCTAATTTTTCCATAGTTAGATCATTACTTTTTCTTAATTTTTTTATTTTTTCACCTATTTTCATCTTAAACTCCTTTATTGTTTATAAAATCATAAATACTATTGAATATAAAATACTATTTTTTTATTATAAAATCAACTTTATTTATATATTTATAAACTTTATTTTGAAAAAAACAAAAAAGTTGTTGACAAAACGAACAGAATGTTGTATAATATATTTGTAGATGAAAGAGAGGTGAACAAGATGAAAATTAAGGGTTCAAAAAAGAAAATTAAAAAGAAAGGAGTTGAAAATAAAAAATCAGTAATGACACCATATGAAAAAATTTCATTACTGATTATGATACTAACATTTATAACTAACATAATAATGATAGTGATAATGTTAAGAGGGGTATAACCCCTCAACCCTTAATTCATTTTATCATAAATATATTTTAAAATCAAGGAGGATTTATATGAATAAAATTATATTAATATTAGCAATTATAAATTTAATTTTATCTTTAATAGGTATAGGAGTAATATTATATGCTGTATTTAAAAGAAATAATATAGATAAAAAATAAAAAATAAAAAATAAAAAATAAAAAAGAAAATATATGATTTTTATATATTTTTTTTGAAAATTTAGTTTATGTTAAAATAAACAATATATAAAAAGTTTTTTTAAAAGAAAAGAGGTGCAGTGCATAGGATGAATTTGACATTGGGAAGAAGAATTAAAATAACCAGATTATTGGCAGATAAAACATTAGATGAAGTTTCAGAAGAAACTAAAATAGGTAAAGGTGCTTTATCAAGATATGAAAATAATAAGCAATTACCTAAATTAGATACATTGGAAAAAATAGAAAAATCAATAGGTAAATTAGTACCTAAAGATTTTTCAGAAAAAATACGAAAAGATAGTTAATATAATTAATATTGTTTTAGAAAATATTTATAAGAAAGGAGAAAAGAATGCAGCTATCATTAAATGAAAAAAGAGAAACGATAACAAGTTTAGAACTTGTGGAAATTATAAATAAATTTAGGAAACAAGAATTAAAAGAGAACGAATTAAGACACGATACATTGCTTAGTATTATTCGTGATGAATTTAAAGAAGAAATAGGTATCCAAAAAATTTTGGAGACCCCTTACATTCATCCTCAAAATAAACAAAAATACCCGATGTTTATTCTAAGTTTTTCACAAGCTAAACAATTATTAATTAGAGAGTCAAGACTTGTAAGAAAAGCTGTCATAGAATATATAGAAAAGCTAGAGAATAAACTTAAAGAGAAATTTCAAGTACCTAGTAATTTTAAAGAGGCTTTAATGTTAGCAGTTAAGCAACAAGAGGAATTAGAAAAATTAGAACAAAAGATAGAAACAGATAAACCTAAAGTACTATTTGCAGAGGCATTAGAGATATCAAAAACAAGTATTCTTGTAGGGGAGTTGGCAAAACTAATAAAACAAAATGGTGTGGAAATGGGAGCAAAAAGACTATTTGAATGGTTAAGAAAAAAGGGTTACTTAGGTAATAAAGGCGAACAATACAACATGCCAACACAAAAGAGTATGGAATTAAAGATAATGGAAATAAAGACGACAGAAACAGTGAATACTAATGGAAGTATTAGAATTAATAAAACTCCTAAGATAACAGGAAAAGGTCAATCATATTTTGTAAATAAGTTTTTAAAAAATACAGTGATGAAAGGAAGTTAAAAATGGTTGAAGAAAAGAAAATAAAATTATTTGATTTTGATGATGTTAAAGAAAGAATGAAGGAAATGGAAATTGAAAGAAAAGAGGAGTTGAAAGCATTAAAAATATTTAAAATTATGTTTTCGTTTATTAAGATAGCTATATTTAGTATACTAATTATATTTGTATTTATCAAAGAGCTTACAATATTTCAAGTACTTATGGCATGGGCCTTATTCCCATTATATGTTTATTCAATATACATCTTTGAAGAAATAAGCGATAGCATAGATAGAATGATTAAAAAAAGATGAAAGGAGTTAGAAAATGCTTAAGACATTCAAAGGAATTGAAAGAGTTGTCTTAAATAATAAAGAGTTTGTTATGGAGCATTTAGAGTGTTCAGAATCTAAAGCATTAAAATTAATTAATCAAATAAATAGAGTGGGAAAGATGAAGCACGGAAAAGATACAAGCGTATTCGGGAATGGTAAGACTTCATTATCATGGTATTGGCAGTATCAAGGATTAAAAGGGGAGTTTGTTTAATGAATGAAAAAACATTAGAAAATAAAATAAAAAGACATTTAAAAGAAAATGGTCATTATTTCTTTAAGACGCATGGTGGAGCATTTGGGAAAAGTGGCATTCCTGATTTAATTATTTGTATTAAAGGTCTTTTTGTAGGTTTAGAGATTAAAAATCCTAATAAAAAAGGAAAGGTTTCTGAACTTCAAAAATATAATATAGAAAAAATTAAGGATAGTTTTGGACATGCACTGGTAATTGATAGTTGGGAACAATATTTAGATGAGTATTATAAGATAGTTAGTAAGAAATATGATAGGAGGTGAAGATGTTATATCAAAAGCAAATAGAAATTTTTAAACAAATTAAACCAAATGGAATGATACCGGCGGGAACATCTACAGGAAAGACATTAATAAGTTTATTCTATTATTTGAAATATTTTAGTAAAGTTCCATTAATAGTAATAGCACCTGCGGTTAAAGTTCAAGAAGGTGGTTGGGAAAGAGAATTAAAAATAGCTTGCAATTTTTTAAAAAGAGATGTACCTCCAATCGAAGTAATTAGTTATAGTAAGATAGTTAATCATGAATTTAAAGAGGCGTTTTACATTTTGGATGAGGCACACTATATAAAAAATAGCACTAGTCAACGTGGGAAAGCTGTAAAAAAAGGACTAAAAAAAGCAAAAGGATTTTTAATGCTTACGGCAACACCGGGAAGTAAAATAGAAGAATTTATTAATTATTTCATAATATGGGAGTTTATTAAAAACAAAACGCAATTTCTTAAAAAATATACAATTCAATCTAAATCATATTTTGGAAATTTTATGGAGATTAAAGGATATCAAAATGAACAAGAGTTTTATAATCTGCTTAACTCAAAATGTACTGATAAATTAAATGTAGAAGATATATTTGAAATGCCAGAAAAGATACATAAATTTATAGAGTTTAATCCTTGTAGTGAATATAAGGTAGCAAAAAATACAAGAATAGGACATAAAGGTGAGATATTAGACACACAAGCTAAACTATGTGCATACTTACGTGCTAATTGCTCGAGTAAAGCTAAATTAGATTATTTAGAGTATTTAGTAAGTGAAATTAAAGAAGAAGATAAAAATGTACTTATTTTCTATAACTTTAAAAAAGAATTAGAGGAAATTAAAAGTAATATAAAAATAGACTATTTAATAAATGGAGAGATTAAAGACTTTCCTATAAAAGAAGAATTTGAAAAACAAAAAAGTAAAGTAACGTTAGTTCAGATACAAGCTGGAGGAGCAGGAATAGAATTAACATATAATTCAAGAGTAATTTATTATAGTCCGACTTATTCTTATCAAGATTATGAACAGTCTTTAGGAAGAGCATATAGAAAAGGACAAGAACATAAATTGATTATATATAAATTTATGACTAAAAATACTATGGAAGAAGATGTATGGAAATCATTAGAAAATAAAGAGGATTTTAATGATAAATTATGGATAAAATAAAAAGAACACTTTGCGAGAGTGTCCTTAAAAAACTAAATATTAATTTAATATTATCATAAATTTAAAATAAAGGAAAGAGTAAAATGAAATTAAAAAATAAAGAATTTAAAATTATAGATATTGATATAGGTAGAATTACTGAAATAAATGTAACAATAAAAGATAATTTTTCAGTATTTTATATGGTTATATTTCAAGGTAAAAAATGCGATAGCTTTTTTGCTTATAATAATGAGAATTTAACAGAATTTTTTATAGAGATAATGAAAGAATTTAAAAATAATAAATTAAAAGAAAGGATTTAAATATGGCAATAGGAGTGCTAATTATAGGAGAGAGTGGAACTGGTAAGAGTACAAGCATAAGAAATCTTAATCCAGATGAAACATTTATTATACAGGTGGTAAATAAGCCATTACCATTCCCTAAATTTAAAGATTTTTATCCTTTGTATAACAAGGAAAATAAAAAAGGAAATAGAGTAATTACGTCTAATTATGAAGTTATTGTTAGAATATTAAAGATTTTAGATATGGAAAGAAAATATAAAAATATCATAATAGATGACTCAACATATTTAATAGCAAAACAATATTTGGAATCAAATTCAAAAGGTTATGATAAATTTAATGGATTATTAGAGAGTTTTTATTATCTAGTTAAGTGTATAGAAAATTTAACAAATGAAAACCTAAAAATAATCTTATTAGGACATCAAAAAGAAAACGAAAACGGAAAAATGACTTTCAAAACAATAGGTAAAGCTATAGATGAAAAAATTACAGTTGAGGGACTTTTTAGTATAGTTTTAAATACAGAAATAAAAGATAGACAATATTATTTCAGAACACAAAATAATGGATACAATACTTCAAAGAGTCCAATGGGAATGTTTGAAAATGAGTACATAGAAAATGATTTAAAAATGGTAATAGAACAAATAGATGAATATTATGGAATATAAAATAAAAATAAAGGAGAGTAATAGTTATGTTTAGACCAAATGAGGAAAGTTTAAAAAGAGAAGTTGGAAATGGTGGTAATGCGTTAAAAGAGAGTGGGGCTTTTGATTGTAAAATCAAGAAAATGGTTGAAATTCATGGAAGAGATAGCAAATCAGAGGGCTTTAGGATAGAGTTTGAAAGTGATAATGGAGATTTTAGAGTAACACTTTTCCACAAGGACAAAAATGGTGAAACTATGAAGTTTAATGTTGATAAATTGAGTTGGTTATATTACTTAATGAAAGATAGAGATTTTTTCAAGACTAAAGCTATAACAAATGAATATGGATTTGAAGAGCTTGTATGCGAAAATGCAGAAGGTAAAGAAGTAGGGGTGTTTGTAGATTATTTAGGTGGAGAAGAAAAGGAAAGAAACGGGCAAACATATATTGAATATAAGTATAATCTAGACGGATTTTATGATATTGATACATTTATGACGGCACATGAAATATCAGAGAAAAAAGAGGCTACAAAATATACTAAAATGACTGAAAAATATATGAAAAATAACTTAATAGAAAAAGAGATAAAAAAACTTGAAAAGAAATCTAATCAATTTTCAGGAAGTCAAGATGATGAGTTCCCATTCTAAAATCTGATAGGGCATTTAGCCAGAATTTTGCACCTACAAGCTTTAAAAAAGATTTTTTGGATAATTAATCGACTGAGAGCTTAAAACGGCTTGTAGGTATCTTAAAACTAAGATTAAGACTATATCATAAAAAAGGAGATTAAAAAAATGAATTTAATAGAACTAACTAATGCAGAAAATGAAATACTAGAATTAGCACTAAATGAGGAGATAACAGAAGAAGAGCTTTATATAGCGATTAACAATTTAGATTTAGCTATAAAAGAAAAGGGTGTTAATTACATCAAGGTAATAGATAGATTAAAAAATCATATAGAACAAGGGAAGATGTATAAAAAGGAAATAGAAACAAGACTTAAGAAAATAGAAAATACAGAAAAAAAGATAAAAAACTATATACTATTTGCTATGGAAAACGCAAAATTAAAGAAAATTGAAACACCTCTTGGTACTATAACATATTCTTCAGGAAGAGACTCGGTTGAAATTGAAAATGAAGATGATATACCTAAAGAATTTAAAATAAAAGAGGAAGTAATTAAAATAGATAAAAGAAAAATACTAGAACATCTTAAAACTACTGGGGAGATAGTTGAGGGAGTAGACATTGTACAAAGACCTTTTATAACTATCAAATAATAGCGATATGAAGTCGGCAAGTTTTATTGGCAGAATGTCGTATAAATCAAATATAGAGCTAAAGAAAAATGTAAAATTAATTAAATTTGAATTAGCGATAAATAAAAAAGATAGCGATACTGAATACTTTAAGTTTACTGCTTGGGGCAAAATGGCAGAAATAATAGAAACATATTGTCAAAAAGGGGTAAAAATATGGGTTAGAGCAGAGCCAAGACAATTAAAAATAGACGGTAAAGAATTTGTTTATTTTCAAGTAGAAGCTATTGAGCTATTAGAATTTAAAAAAGAGAATAAAAAAGAAATTTTAAATAATTTTGACTGGTAGTTTAAAAGGGAGGATAGGTACTTGGATATACTAAACGAAACTTTTTACCAAGTACCTAAATCTATTTTTAGACTTTGGGTGCAAGGTAAAATAAGGGATTCAACATTTAAAGTTTACATAGTCTTTTTAGAAAGATACAAAATATCTAAATTCAGAGATGAGGAAAATAGGAAATATTTTACATTTACATACGATAGCATAATGAAAGAGTTAAACATTAAAGGTAGAACTAAAATTTCAGATATTATAAAAGAACTTTTAAGTCTTAAATTAATTGAAAAAAAGGGTAGAACTAGACAAGCTAATCGATTTTATATTAGTCCAGTAGATTGTACTAATAATTAGTCCAGTGGACTGGACTCTAATAATAAATATATAAATAATAAATATATACTAAAATATACTAAATAAAAACATATAATACTAAAAATAACTATACTAAATATAACTTATAGTTTTAACGCGTGCGCGCGAAAGACTTTTGGTTAAATAATTTTTTAAATTTTTAAGAAAGGGGGATTTAAAAATGCAAGTAATGAAAATAGAAAAAGATCTAACGGAATTGGAAATAGATATAAGAGATTTTTTTAGGAAAGAAATTAATCCAGACTTATTTACAGTTTCAAAAAAGACTTTAGAACATAAATTTGAAAATTGGGATAAAAACACAATGCAAGAACTAAAAAAGAAACTTGAAAGACTGTGTAGTAACTTTAAAAGTGGAAATAAATATGGTGCAGTCTTTACAGGCGATGTAGGAACAGGGAAAACATTTGCGGTTGATTGTATATATAATGAGCTAAAAGAAAAATTTATTGTTTTAAGGACTAATCTAAGTACTATACTTGAGGTCTTAAAAGACAATTTTAACTCTAATAAAGATGTTAATTATTCAGTAAAAAGATTTTACAAAGAACTAAGATATTTAGATATTTTGATTTTAGATGATTTAGGGAGTGAGAAAAAAAGTGAATGGAGGTTAGAAATTCTTTTTAACATAATTAATATTTGTTATGAAAATAGGAAAACGTTATTCATAACTACTAACATGGATAAAATTGAGCTTGAAAAACATTTAAAATTTAATGGAACTGATAAAGCTTTAGACAGAATTTTAAATATTTGTTATGTCGTTGAATTTGATGAGAAAATGAGAAAGTCATTAAGCAACTGGTAAATGTACCCCCAAATTAGCTAAATTATAGCCTAATTTTAACAAAAATGACTTAAGAGGTATAAATATTCCAAAAACATAAAAAACGGCTTAAATGAGCCTTAAATTAAAAAATAGAGGTATATATTAAAAATGGATAAAATAACATTACAAAATACAAATGGTAAACAAATAGATATAAAGCTTGATAATATAGATTTCATAAATTGTATTATCAATAATAAAGCTTTTGTAAAAACTTTAATAATAACAATTAAAAATGAAAAAACAACCTTTTCATGCATTAATAATCAAGATATAAACGAAGCTTTTTATAATATGTTTAGATATTTAAAAAATAAGAGAGGAATACAAGAAAAAAGGTAAAAATATGGAAGAAAAAAGAATAATTAGAGAATTAATAAGAGAAGTCGTTAAAGAAGAATTAGAGAAAATAGAGAAAGTTGAAACTAAAAAGAAACCTAGAGAATGGTTTATTTTTAACGATGAATTGATTAAAACTCGAGATATTGTAAGTGTTGAAGCAAAATTTGAAATGTTTACTATTGAGAGGCATAAAATCGTTATTGAATTAAGTGATGGAAGAACTGTGTGTAAAACTGCAATAGGAATAGAAAAAGATATGGAACTAGAAAGAATTGAAAATATTTTAAATGGATTATAGAGGAGTTATTATGAAAAAAATACCACTTAAAACTGTAATTAAAATAGCTAATCTTTTATTCGATATTTTTTGTTTAGAAGATGAAGATTTTGTAGATAGAAGAAAGACAAAACCTAAATATCAAAAACTATATAGAAGATTAAAAAATATAAATGAAAATAAAGAAGAGCAAAGGAAAATATGGCATGCTATTGAGAGAGAACTATTCAATGATAAAGACTATACATATAAATGTATGTGCGATAATTTAAGAGAGTTAGGATATGAAATTACTTATGACTAAAGAAAGGTAGTTAATAATGAATTTAAAATACAGAATATTTAACAAAAAAGATAAAAAATATGAATATGATTTATTCTTAAGTCAAGATGGAAGATATTTAACAAAAGCTGAATGGATAACAACTATACCATTAACTGAAGATTATCAAGTAGAATGGGGTATAGAAACTAAATATGGTACATTCTATGAAAATGATATTGTTGAGTGGGAAAAAGAGTATGCAACATTGTATTTAAGTGAATGTGAATTATATTGGAATGGTTACAGTATAATTGAATTTGATGAGACTGCAAAAATAGTAGGTAATGATAATTTTGATAATATAGAAGATTTTTTACCACAAGATGAAAATTATTTATACGAATTAAAAGCTGGTAAATGAAAATTAAAAAATGAGGTAGTTAAATGAATAAAAGAGAATGTATAGAATATATATTATATAATTATAAAAAGTACAAAATGATTCTGTTGTATTTAAAAGATAATTTAAATATAATAAATATTTCATATTTAAAAAGTATTCCTTTTGATTTAGAAAATGTAGACGGAGGACTAAAAGAATATAAGTCAATATATGAAAAAGAAGAAGAAATAAAAGAATTGAGAAATATTAGAATTGATATGTATACTAAATATTTTAAAGTAATTGATTCAGTACTAAAATTACTAGAGGAAGATAAATATTACTATATATTAGTTGACAAATATATTAATAAAAAGACTAATTTTGAAATGGAATATAAATATAAAATAGATTCTAGAACTATTTTAAGACATAAAAATAGATTATTAAATGAATTTGAAAAATATCTAGATTTAGAATTAATATATAGTATTTTGAAAAAAAATGTATAATGTCGTGTAATTGTCGTATAAATGTCCGATGAATGTCCGATAAATGTCCTTTGAATTTCCGAAATTATATGTTATAATATTAATATATAGAATTATGTACAGATTTCTTAACCTAGAATTATATATCTATAAAATTATTTTAAGCCACGTATAAACGGGGCTTTTTTAGTTTAAAAAAATAAGGTACTTTTGAGCTTTTAAAATTGCTTGAGGGTCTTGCGAAGCCCGATTTGTATCTATTTAGAGTTGTTTTTTTAATTCATTTCCGTTCCGAAGGGAGGTTCATATGTTGATAAAAGAAGGGCAATTAATAAAAGCTGTAGAATTAGCAAAAATAATAGGTATAACAGATAGGCATGTAAGGAATTTAGCAAAAGAAGGAATTATAAAAAAAACGGAAACAGGTAAATATTTATTCATTGAAAGTTTACAAGGATATATTAGATATTTAGAAACTAAAAAAGAAGCTGATGTAAATTTAAAAGATGAAAAAATAAAAGAGGAAATTTCTAAAATTAAAGTTGATACTGAATTAAAAAAAATTAGAATAGCAGAATTAAAAAATCAATTATACGATGCTAAAATTGTTGAAGAAGTTATGAATAATATGCTTGTAAATCTTAAGGGGAAATTATTATCTGTTTCTAATAAAATAGCACCTTTAGTTATTGCATGTGATAATCTTGGAGAGATACAAAGCATAATACACGATTCTATTAGTGATACATTAGTAGAATTAAGTAATTATAATTCTGATTTATTTAAAAATCAAAAACATATTGAAGAAATAGAAGAAATAGAAATAGAAGAAATTATTAAAAGAGAGTAGAAAATGGAAAAATTAAAAAATAAAACTGAAAGTCTTTTTAAAAATATTTTGAAAGTATTAAATCCGCCGCCTAAACTTACAATTGATACTTGGGCTGATAATTATAGAAAACTTAGTTCAAAAACATCAGCAGAACCTGGTAAATGGAATACAAAAAGAGTTCCATATCAAAAAGAAGTTATGAAAGCTATTTCAGATAATAAGACTAGAAAAGTAGTTATGATGTATGGAGCCCAATTATCAAAAACAGAAATATTACTAAATACATTTGGATTTTATGCTGATTATGATCCATCGCCTATAATGTATTTGCTACCAACAAAAGAATTAGCTAAAGATTTTGCTACTACAAGACTTAATGATATGATTTTATCTACACCACAATTAAAAAATAAAATAATTGATAGTGATTCTAGGGATACTATAACTCAAAAAGAATTTGCAGGAGGATATATAGTTTTGGTTGGAAGTAATTCAGCTACTGAGTTATCAAGTAGACCTATAAGAATATTATTAGCTGATGAGGTTGATAGATTTCCTAACGATGTAAAAGGCGAAGGAGATCCATTGAATTTGGCTATTGCACGGACTACTACATTTTGGAATAAGAAAATAGTATTAACATCTACTCCCACAATAAAAGGAGAATCAAGAATTGAAGATGAATTTGAAAATAGTACTCAAGAATTATATCATATACCTTGTCCTAAATGTGGAATATTACAGAAATTAGAGTGGCAAAATATTATATTTGAACCAATTGGACATAAATGTAATAGTTGCTTTAATGTTTCAAATGAATATGAATGGAAGAAAAATTTAGAAAAAGGTGTGTGGATAGCACAAAATGATAAAATTGATATTTATGATGTTAGAGGATTTCATATATCAGAATTATATAGTCCATTTTCAAAGTGGAGTGAAATAATAAAAAAGTTTAAAGAAGCAAAAGGTGATTTGCAAAAAATGAAAGTTTTTACAAACACTTGTCTTGGTGAATCTTTTGAAGAAAAAAGAGAAAAACTAGATCCTATACAAATTCAAAAAAGAGTAGAACATTATGGTTGTGAAATACCAGATGAAGTGCATGTATTAACTGCTGGTGTTGATGTCCAAGATGACCGTTTAGAAATAGAGGTTGTTGGTTGGGGTGAAGAAGAGGAATCATGGGGAATTTATTATAAACAATTTTTTGGAAATCCTGGTAAAAAAAATGTATGGGAACAATTAGATAGATATTTAGATACAGAATTTTCATATAAGAATGGAGAAAAAATTAAAATTTTGTGTACTTGTATAGATACAGGAGGACATTATACAAATGAAGCTTATGAGTTTATAAAACCTAGAGAATTTAAGCGAATTTTTGGTATTAAAGGTAGTTCTCAAGAGGCCGCACCTTTTATTAAAAGACCAACTAAAACTAATAAAGGACAGATATCTTTATTTAGTTTAGGAGTAAGTACAGGTAAAGAAACTATAATGTCTAGGTTAAAAATAGATATTCCAGGACCAAGATACATGCATTTTCCAGATGATGTGGAAAGAGGATATACTGAAACATATTTTAAAGGTTTAACTTCTGAAAATAAAGTTGTAACTTTTGAAAAAGGTATTAGAAAAGTAAAATGGAAAGTTGTTGGAGATAAAAGGAATGAACCTTTAGATTTAAGAAATTATAGTTATGCAGCATTAAAAATTTTGAACCCTGATTTAAGTAGAAAATATAAAATTAAAGGAACTGAATTAGTTCAAAATCAAAAAAAAGGTAGAAGAATGATAAGAAAGGGGATATAATGGAGCATTATAATAAAGAAATATGTCAAGAAATGATAAATATGTATATTGAAGCTGAAAAAGCTGTTTTGACAGGTCAAAGATATAGAATAGGTTCAAGAGAATTAGAACGTGCTAATTTAAGTGAAATAGTAAAAAATAGAATGATATGGGAAAGAAGATTAGTAGATTTAAATACAGGTGGAGGAAGTACTATTAAAAGAAAGAAAATAAGAGGGATAATACCCAGAGATTTATAACATCTAAAGGAGAAGGGAATAAATGAATTTAATTGATAAAACTATTGAAATAGTTAGCCCTACAATGGCTTTAAAACGACAGTTAGCTAGACAGAATTTAAAAAAATTAAAAATAATGAATAAGGGATATAGCGAACATGGAGCTAGTAAAAGAAAAAAATCATTGCAAGGTTGGATTACTTCTTTAGGTGGTCCACAAAGTGATATTTATGATAATAAAGATACCTTAGTAGCAAGATCTAGAGACTTATTTATGGGTTCTCCATTAGCAAGAGGAGGACTTGAAAGAATAAACACTAATGTTATTGGGTCAGGATTAAAATTAAAATCAGCTATAAATAGTAAACTTTTGGGATTAAATGATATAGAAGCTGAAGAAATAGAAACAAAAATAAAACAAGAATTTTCATTGTGGGCTGACTATAACATAGAACAGACAGGATTATTAGATTTTTATCAAGTTCAAGATTTAGTTTTTTTAACTACAATGTTAAATGGTGAATGTTTTATACATTTAAGCTATTTTGAAACACCAAATACACCATATTCATTAAAATTAAATGTAATAGAACCTGATAGAATTGCAACTCCAAAAGATAAGAAAAATGATAAAACAATTGTAAATGGAATAAAAATTGATAAGAATGGAAGAATTGAAGGATACTATATTTTAGATAATCATCCAAATGATTCTTCTGTTTTTAGTTTAAATTCAAATGAAAATTATAAATATATACCAATATATGGTAGTGAAGGACAACTTAATATTATACATTTAGCATTATTAGAAAGACCAAATCAAATTAGAGGAGTTCCTATATTAGCACCTGTAATAGAAAGTTTAAAACAATTAGATAGATATACAGATGCAGAATTAATGAGTGCAGTAATTAGTTCTATGTTAACAGTTTTTATTGAAAGTTCAGGACCAGAACAAGGAAGTCTTGGAGAGTTTGGAAATATAAATGAAGAAGACAGAATTGATACTAGTGGAGATAATTTAGAATTAGGTTCGGGAGCTATACTTGAATTAAATCCAGGAGAGCATGTTAATACAGTAAATCCTGCAAGACCAAATTCTCAATTTGAACCATTTATGACAGCTATTATAAGACAAATTGGTAGTTCTATAGGCGTACCATATGAATTATTAATTATGCATTTTACAAGTAGTTATTCTGCAAGTAGAGCTGCATTATTAGAAGCATGGAAAACTTTTAGAAAAAGACGTGAATGGTTATCTCGTAAATTTTGTCAAGTTGTTTATGAAGAATGGTTAAGACATGCATTTTTAATTAATAGATTAGATTTACCAAAATATGAAGAAGATTATTTAATTAAAAAAGCTTATTCAAATGCAACATGGAATGGACCAAGTCAAGGTCAAATAGACCCATTGAAAGAGGTTAATGCAGCGATTAAAAGAATTGATAATGGTTTATCTACAAGAAGTAGAGAAACTGCTGAATTAAATGGTGGAGATTTTGAACAAAATGTTAGAATTTTATCAAAAGAACAAAAGATATTAATTGAAAAGGAGGTGAAAATATCAAATGAAGAAAAAAATGATGTTTTGGAATTTAATCAAGAATGAAAAGGAGGCTAACTTATTTATTTATGGAGAGATAGGAGAATCTAGTTGGACTGGAGAAGGAGTAACATCAAAAGAGATTGCTAGGCAATTATCTAGTTTAGAAAATATTGATACTATAAATGTCCATATAAATTCAGCTGGAGGTAGTGTTACTCATGCTGTAGCAATTTCTAATTTATTAAAACAATCTAAATTAAAAACTATAGCTTATATAGATGGAATTGCAGCAAGTGCTGCTACAATAATAACTAGTTCATGTGATATTGTTAGAATGCCTAAGAATGCTATTTTCATGATACACAACCCTAGTACATTTGTAGTTGGAGAAACTAAGGATATGGAAAAAGCTATAGAAATATTAGAAAAGATGAAAGATAATATAATTGAAACATATTTATCTAAGACAAAATTATCTAAAGAAGAGTTATCGGATTTAATGGATAAAGAAACATGGCTAAATTCAGAAGAAGCTAAAAAATATGGATTTATAGATGAGATAGTTGATGATGATATAGATTTAGAAATAAAAGATAATTGTATAATTTCAAATAATTTAGTTTTTAATAAAACTAAAAATATTAAAAACAAGGAGGAAGTAATAATGACTAAAGAAGAATTATTAGAAAAATACCCTAATATTTATAATGAAATATTAAATGAAGGTGTAGAAAAAGGTGTAATTCAAGAAAGAAATAGAATAAAAGAAATAGATGATTTAGGTATTATAGATGAAATAGTAACAAATGCAAAGTTTGTAGATATTAAAAATGCAAAAGATGTATCTTTTGAAATATTAAAAAATAAAAAAATATTATCTTCAGATAAATTGACTAATATAATTTCAGAAGGTAAGCCTATAATTTTAGATAAAGAAAAATCAGAAAATATAGACACAGATGAAATAAAAGCTGATTTAATTTTAAATCAATTAAAAGGAGTGAAGAAATAATGAAAATGGATTATAAAGTAGAGAATAAACAATTATTAACAGGATTTAAAGATCCCGTAATAATGTTTTTAGAATTATCAACAGGAGCATTAAAAAAGGGAGATATTGTAAATGAAGACTGTAAAATTATAACAGAAGATACAGAAGTATATGGAATAGTTGCAGAAGATATTGATGCTTCAAAAGGTAAAGTAA
Source organism: Streptobacillus ratti (assembly GCF_001891165.1). Classification (NCBI taxonomy): domain Bacteria; kingdom Fusobacteriati; phylum Fusobacteriota; class Fusobacteriia; order Fusobacteriales; family Leptotrichiaceae; genus Streptobacillus; species Streptobacillus ratti. Next base: position 20,650 of record NZ_LKKW01000005.1, read on the forward strand.
AAATTCCTATATATGTTGAAGGAGAATTTATAATAGATTATTGTAATTATGGAAATGTTTCAAAAGAAGAAATAATAAAAAAATGTAAAAAACAAAATATATATTTAAGAAAATTAGGAGGTAAATAATGTTAGGAATAACTTTAAAAGCTTTATTTTTAGTAATAAATCAAATGGAAAAACCCAAAACATTTTTATATGATACATTCTTTGGAGATAGAGAAACAACAGATAAACAAAAAATAATTGTAGAATATTCAAATGGAAGAAGATTAATGGCTCCAGTAGTAAGTAGATTTGTTCCAGGACAAGAAATGCCTAAAGAAACATTTAGCGGGAAATTTTATGAACCTCATAAGATAGCACCAATGAGAACATTTACTGCTGATGAATTTGCTTTTGAAAGAATTGCAGGACAAAATCCTTTCTCAAATTCTGATCCAGAAACAAAAAAGGCTAAATTAATTGCACAAACACTTGAAGAACAACAGACACAAATATCAAGAAGATTAGAAAATATGGCTGCCTCAGTATTGTATAATTTAGAAATAAATGTAGAAGGAGATAGTATTATAGATAAAGTTCAATATTATGACACTTCAAATACAGAACATCATGTAACAATAGCTACTAAATGGGATCAAGCAAATGCTAATCCTTTAGAAGATATAAAAACTGCATTAAGAAATATATCAGAAAATGGTGGAAGTAGACCAAATATTATAGTATTAGATCCTGTTGCATCAGATTTATTACAAAAAAATAGTAAATTTATGGAACAGTTAAATACAAGAAGATATGATATAGCAACAATTAAACCTGAATATGTTTCTATTGACGGAGTAATATATTTAGGTTCAATACCTTCTTTAGGTGTAGATTTAATAGAGTATCAAGAATATTATGATTATATAGATAATGATGGTGCAACAAAAACAAAATCAGTTATACCAGAAGGAACTGTACTTTTGGCACCAATTAACAATAAAGTTAAATTTGCTGCTGAGAGTTCAATAAAAGATGGATTATTAGAAGGTGAATTTATACCTAGAGTAACAGAGGATGAATTAAATGATAAAATAACTTTAAGAACTATATCAAAACCTATTCTAATACCTAGAAATACAAAATCAATTAAAGTTTTAAAAGTAAAATAGGAGATGATAATTGATGAAATATAAAGTAAATACACAATTAATATATGGTGGTAAATTATATAATATTGGAGATGATATATCAATATTAGAACCAACTACATTAGAAGTTTGTTTAAAAGATAATTTAATAGTTGAAATATCTGAAGAAATAATATCTGAAAATACGCCTGAAGAAATATCTGAAAAGGTATCAAAATCTAGTAAAAAAGGTAAATAAAAATGAATTTTAAAGAAATTGTTTCTAAAGATATAACTACAACATTTTTAAATTTAAATGAATTTGCAACAGATCATAAATTAAATGGTAGAATAGTTAAATGTGTTATTGATGAAGATAAATTTGAAAATAAAATAAGGATGGGGACTATACTTACTCAAGTAGAGGGGGTAATAAGACGAGGAATTACCATATTTATCGGACAAGAGGAACTATATGCTATTCCCCATGTTGGAGAACATTTTAAACTTGATGATTTAGATTATGAAGTTTTAAAATTTAAAATGGATATAGGAATTTATGAAATAGATTTAGTTATTTGGGAAGAGATATGATAAAGTTAGAATATGATGTAGAATCAACTGTTAAAGAGTTTGAAAAAGCGCCTAAAGAACTTAAAAAAGCAATATCTTTTGCAATAAATAGGACTTTAGTTATGGTTAAAACTAGACAATTAAAAAGTGCAACAGATGAATATTCTGTTAAAAGAAAGGATTTATCTAAAAACTTAAATTTGAAAAAGTCCACAACTTCAACTTTAAATGGAGTAATAAATGTTGTGGGCTCTCCTTTGGGGCTTGATCATTTTAAGTTAGTACCTAGATTTAGAAGCAAGAATAAAGTTGTAAGGGCCGCTGTTAAAAGGGGAGCTACTAAAGTCTTGCCTAATGCATTTATAGCATATCATAATGGTTTTTTAGGTGCATTTAGTAGGGTAGGTAAATCAAGTTTACCCATTAAAAGATTAAAAGGTCCTTCTGCTCCACAAATGTTAGGAGGAAGTACAATTATTGAAAAATTGCAAGGATTTGCAGAAAGTAAACTAAAGGAAAGATTAGAACATGAGATTAGGAGATTAATTAAATGATAGTAAATACAGAAAGGCATTTGTATGATTTTCTTAAGAAAGTTTTAACTAAAGAAAAATTAAAATCTTTTTGTGACGGTATAATTGATTATGATATAAATATATATCGTGGGTTCTTACCAACTAATGATTTTGCTGATAGAGAAAATGGAAACAAGACTAATAATTACTTTCCATTTGTTTTGTTAAGAATTGTTAATTTTTCACAAGAAACAACAGGTATTAATAGTTATGAAGCACCTGTTGATATTGAAATTTGGATAGGCACAAAAGAAGAAAAGGAAGAAGATTATATAAAAAATTTAGCATTAGGGGACTACATTAGACAACAATTATTAAGTGAAGTACATAAAAAAGGTTCATTTGCTGTTGATGTTACTAAAAATTTTTCAGTTAATTTTTTTAGTGATAAGCAAGAACCTTTTTTCTATTCTAAAATAGATTTTGTTGTTTATGGGGAACCTGTAGATCCAATTAGTAACTGGGAGGAAAATACATGGATATAAAAAAACAATATATCTACTTAGGTAAAAATATAGATTTATTAGGAATGAGATTTAATGAAGGTACGGTATATTACGGAGAAAAGATAGAAGAAGTTTTAGAAAAATACCCGATATTATCTAAACTTTTAATAGAAGTTGAAAATGTTTCTAAATTAAAAATAAATAAAGTAGTATTAAATAAGATAACAGAAGAATTAAAAGAAATAGTAGAGAAGGAGGGTAATTAATGGCATATAAACACGGGACCTATCAAAGTGAAGTAAAATCAGATATTAATTTGCCTGTTGAAATGGCATACGGTTATTTTATTGTTGGTAATGCACCTATGAATAAAGTAAAACAGGATAAAAGAACTTCTAATAAAATTTTAAGAATATCAAGTTATAAAGAGGCTATAGAGATGTTTGGAGATACTAATGATTTAGATTTTAGTATTTCACAAGCAATAAAAATATTTTTTGAATTATATTCAGTATCACCATTATATGTAGTAAATTTAGTTGATGTAGATAAACATAAAAAGACGGGTACTAAAATTACTGGTTTGAAAGTAGAAGATGGTAAAGTATTAATAAAAAATCATAAAATAATACCAGAAACAGTTATTGTTAAAAATAATACAAATAGTGTTGAAATTGTAGATAAAGTATTGAATTGGACAGAAGAAGGGTTAGAGGTATATGTAACGCCTACGAATGATTCTACTATAGATATTGAATACAATGAAATAGATTTATCAAAAATAACGAAAAGTGAAGCTATAGGTGGATATGATACTACTACAATGCAAAGAAAAGGATTAGAATTATTAGACGAAGTATTTTTAAGTTATTCAGAATTACCAGCATTTATAGATGTTCCTGACTTTTCACATGAAGGTGATGTTGCAGCAGTTATGGCTACTAAAGCTAAAAATATGAATGGTGGAATGTTTGAGACAGTTGCTTTAATTAATGCACCATTAGATAAAAAATATGATGAATTATTAAAATGGAAAGATGATAGTAATATATTAGATAATGATCAAATTATTTTATATGGTAAATTAACGCTTGCTGGTAATTATTATAATCATTCAACACATTATGCTGCTTTATCATTATTAGTAGATAAAGAAAATGATGGTGTACCATGTCAGACACCATCAAATTATATGTATAAATGTGATGGCATGGTTTGGAAAGGTAAAGAAGGATATGAAAATTTAAGATTAGATAAAGAAAATCAAGCTAATTTTTTAAATAAAAATGGTATAGTAACGGCTATAAATTTTAAAGGTTGGAGATGTTGGGGGTCTGAAACTGCTAAAAATCCATTGGCAACAGATCCTAAAGATAAGTTTGTATATACTAGAAGAATGTTTAAATATATAGGAAATGAATTAGTTATTACTTATTTTGATACAGTAGATAAGAAATTTACTAGAAAACTTGCAGAAACTGTTACTAAATCTATAAATATTAGATTAAATTCATTTGTACCTAATAAATTATTAGAGGCAAAAGCTGAAATTTCTAAAGAAGATAACGGTTTAATAAATACAATAAATGGTGATATTACTTGGATAATAAAATTAGGAATAATTCCATCGTTAAAATCAATGACATTTAAGAAAAAATATGATGTAGATGTTTTAACAAATTTTGCAAAAGGAATAAGTAAATAGAAAGGAGAAAATATGGCAACAACAAATAATATACCTGTGGCGTTAAATAAAGTTGAAATATATATAAATGGTTCTAATAGTTTAGCTGGTATAGGTGAAGTAGAATTACCTAACATAGAACTTGCAACTGTAACTACAGAACAGATAGGTTTAACTTCTGAATATGATGCAGTTTTGGATGGACATTATAAGAAATTAGAAGCTAAAATAAAAATGGACACAGTAGATAATACATTAATTACATTTAATAACGATAAGCCTATTTTATTGGAATGTAAGGGTGTAATTCAAGTTATGAATAAACAAACTCATGGTTTTGATTTATTAGGTGTAGATGTTACTATGAAAGGATTAATTAAAAAATTTGATGGTTTAAAACTAAAAAATGGTTCTAAATTAGAAACATCATTTGATTTATCTGTTTCATATTATGAATTAGTAATAGAAGGAAATCAAATAGTTCAAACAGATGTTTTTAATAACATATCAAATATAAATGGGCATAATAATAGTAAAGTGTTAGCTTTACTAGGAATAATATAAGGAGAAGATAAAATATGATAATAAAATTAAGTAGAGAATATAATTTTTCAGGAAGAACATTTAATGAATTTGAGTTAGATTTTGATATTTTAACTGGAAAGGATATGATAGCCTTAGAAAAAGAATATAAATTAAGAAATAAAGGTTCTATAATAAAAGAATTGGAAGATGGATGGGCATTAACAGTTGCTGCAAGACTTATAGATGTAAAATATGGAGATTTATTAAATTTAAATGCTAATGATTATTTAAGATTAATAAATACTGTTAAGGCTTTTTTGAACAAAACATTGGAGGTTACAGAGGAGAAAGAGAGTATGGAGGAAACGGAAGAATAAATCATGTTGAAATATTGTTAGATACTATAACTGATTTATTAGGAATATTAAATAATTCACAAATTAATTTAAATGTTAGTTATGATGATTTGATAAGTTGTAGTTTATATGAATTACAATATTGGATAAATAGGGGTAATAGAATAGTAGAGATGTTAAAAGAACAAAATGAATAAAACAGTAATAAAAAAGGCGACTGTCAACTAAGTTGATTTGTCGCTTTATATTTTTATTATTCATTGTAAAAGATATCGTAGAATGAATAAATTATATAATTAATGTAATTATATACTACAATATATAACCATAGAATAACTGTAATAACAAATATTTTTCCTGAAAAACTCATATTAAATACACCAAGTAGTAATATACCTAAAGGAAAAAAAATAGTAAAAGTTGCTGAAATAAGAAATAATATTAATATGGCTTTTAATGTTTCAATTATTATTTTTTTAAGTATTTTAATTATTAATTTTTTTGTAGATGTACTAATTTTCATTTAATCATCTCCTTTTAATTAATTATATCATTTAAATCATAAGTTTTCAAGAAAGGAGGACATTAGATGGCTAAAAATATGGAATTTAATTTAGTGCTTGGAGTTGCAGCTGCAGGAGCTTTAACATCATTAGCTAAAGCAGGTAATGCTTTTAAAGAATTAGCTGTAAAAGCAGAAGCATTAGATAGTAATTTAAAAAAATTAAGCGATTCACAAGAAAAGTTAAAAAATGTTAAAGAGTCTTTGCAAAGTTATAAAAATTTATCAAATGAATATGTAAGAGCTGTAACTAAATTAAATGAACTAAAAAAAGTATATGAAAAAACAGGCAAAAGTAATGCTGGACTATCAAAGAAAATAAAAGAACAAATGTCATTAATTGATAAATTAAATAAGAAAAAAGAACATCAAAAAAATGTGTTTAAAGCTGCTAGAAGTGAAATAGAAAAAGAGGGTTACTCAATAAAAAAATATTCAGAACATATAGATGCATTAAATAGAAAAATAAAATTTCAGACTTTAAGAAAAAAAATAAATAATTTTTATGATAGTGCGGATAATGTAGTAGGAAATATTTCTAACTTTGCTGATAAAAGGTTATCAGTTGGTACAAGATTTGGTGCAGTTGTAGGATTGCCAGTAAAAATATATATGGATATAGAAGAGTCGCAAGCAGATTTAAGAAAAATGCTAGGAGATGAGGCTAAGAAATACTATTCTAATTTAAGAAAGATATCAGATAATTCTCCATTATCACAAGTTGAAATTTTTGAAATTTCAGGAGCTTTAGCACAATCAGGAATTAAAGGAGAAGAATTAGTTGAATATACTAAAAAAGCACAACAAATAGCAGTAGCATTTGATTTAGGAACAAAGGAAGCTGGAGAATTTCTAGCAAAGACTAAAAATCAATTACAATTAGGGCAAAAAGAATTATTTAAATATGCTGATACAATTAATTATTTATCAGATAATACAGCTTCTAAAGCTCATGAAATAGTAGAAATATCACAAAGAGTTGCCTCATTAGGAGGTGTTGCTGGAATATCACATGAAGCAGTTGCAAGTTTTGGTGCAACACTTTTATCAGTTGGTAAAACTCCAGAAATAGCTTCAACAGGACTTAAAAAGCTTTATACTGGTTTAGTGTCAGGTACTGCAGCAACGAAAGCACAACGAGACGCTTTTGCTTTATTAGGTACAGATACTATGACATTAGCTAAAAGTATGAAAGAAAATGGAGAAGAAACAGTTATAGCAGTATTAAGTAGATTGAAAGAACTCCCTAAACATATGCAAGTTTCTACAATAAAACAGATTTTCGGTTCAGAAGCATTAGATTCAATAACTGGTATGATGGCTAATGTTGAAATGTTAAAACAAAACTTAGAAAAAGCAAAATCAGCTCAAGCACAAGGAGCTGTAGAAGCAGAGTATAAGAACAGATTGGACACTTTAAAAAGTGATATGTTAATAGTTAAAAATAAACTATTTAATGCTTTAGCAGATGCAGGGAAAGCATTAGCACCTGTAATTAAAAATTTATTGGTTTCAATAACCCCATTTATAGAAAAACTTGCTAGGTTTGTAGAAAATAACCCTAAATTTGTAGAAAATTTTTTGAAAGCCTTAGGTGTCATGGCTTTATTTAATATTGTAGTTGGAATAGCTTTAAAGGGTCTTGTATCTCTTATATCATCTTTTATTAGTATTTCTAAAGCAATTACGTATTTTGTAAATGTTTTATCATTTACTATTAAGGGTTTTAAATTTTTAATTTCATTTCTACCCTCTGCTGTAGGGGTATTTAAAAGTTTATTTGGTATATTGAAAGCTGTGAGTATAGTAATTAAGACATTTTTTGTTGCTAATCCTTTGGTATTGATAGGGGTAATAGTAGTTGCAGTAGTTTCTGGTCTTGTGCTTATGTATAAAAAATTTGCATGGTTTAGAAATTTTGTTAATAAAATATGGACTGGTATTAAATTTGGTGCAGTTTATGTATTTCAAAAGATTAAAAATGGAGTAATAGCTGTTTTTAATGGAATAAAGGGAGCTATAGTTATTATAATTGAAAAATGTAAACAGTTATTTATGGGATTATTTTCTTGGATTTCTAAGGGCTGGCAAGGAATTAAAAATACTGTTTCTAAAGTTGGAAGTTGGATAAATCCGTTTAACTGGGGTAAAAATTATTCGGGTACTAATTATTGGAGAGGAGGGTTAACAACAGTTGCAGAACGTGGGGCAGAGTTAATTAATTATGGGGGTAGTTCTATTCTTGCAACATCTAGTATGCTATTGAACCTACCTAAAGGAACAAATATATTAAATAATTCTCAGACTAGAAGTACTTTACAGGATAAAGTAAATAGTTTAAAAACTAATGCAAGTAATACTATACAGGATATAAAAACTAGTGGCGATAATCTTAATTTCTACATAACAGGGCAAGATCCTAAAGAAATAGCAAGAGAAGTATTAAAAATAATAAATGAAAATAATAATAGAAAAAGAAGGGTGGCTTTTGATTAATGGAAGATGTAAGAGTATATTTAACAGTTTCTGGTGATACGTGGGATTTGATTTCATATAAAGTATATGGTAATGAATTTTATTGTAGTAATCTAATAAAGGCTAATTTAGATTTAATTGATATAGCTGTATTTGATTCAAATATTCCTATTATTATTCCAGAATTAAAAGCTAATGATATTATAAAAGATTATTCTATGTTACCACCTTGGAAAAGAGATTAGTTATGTTAGCTAGGCGTATAAGAGCAATAATAATATTTAATAAAAAGGATATAAGTAATGATATAAGCCATTCTATAAGCTCTATAAGATATACAGATAATTCAAGAAATGCTATAGATGATTTAGAAATTGAGTTAGAGAATTTAGATTATAGATGGCTTAGGGAATGGTATCCTGATGAAAAAGCACAGCTTGTAGTTGGTCTTTTTCAAGGTGATAATGAAAGTGGTGAGGGCATTTCTTTAGGAACTTTTTATATAGATGAACCAACATTTAATGATAATAGACTTAATTTAAAATGTATAGCATTACCTTTAAGAAGTAATATTAGAGATCAAAAAAATACTAAGGCTTGGGAAAAAATAACATTAGAAGAATTAATATCTCAAATAGCAGCAAAACATGGTATGAGTATATTATTACATGCTGATAATGAATTTTTTGAAAGAATAGATCAAAGTAATGAAACAGATTTAAAATTTATAGATAGAATTTGTGTAGAACATGGTTTAAGTATGAAAATATCAGATGATAAAATAATAGTCTTTGATGAGGATAATATGCTATTTAATAAAGCTGTAGTAGTATTTAGTATAGATGATTATAGGATAAGAAGCTTTACCCTAAGAAAGCAAAATAAGGAAATTTATGATAAAGTCGAAGTATCGTATTATGACCCAGATAAAAAGAAATTAATAAAAGAAATAATAACTAAAAAAGAGTTGGAAAAGAGAAATTGACAATGGCTGATAAATATGAAATTGTTAAAAATAAGTTATTTAATAATGCATTATCTAAAAAGAAATTAGCAGAAGTGGAAAAAGTAAAAAAAGTTAAAACTAAAGGTAAAAGCAAAAGTAAAAAAATCGCTAAAAAGATAATGAGAGATATTGCAAGAAAAGAATGTAGAATTAATTTAAATGTTGATGGTGATTTTAAATATGTTGCAGGTGGGATTATAGAGCTTGATAGTTCATTTGGTAAGTTTGAGGGTATATATATAATAGAAACAGTGACGCATAACGTTGATGGTGACTATTCGTGTGATATAGAAGCAACAAAAATAAAAGAAAGGAGTAAATAAATGGAAATATTTAAAGTTGGGGAAGTAAGTGATATGGATGTAGAAAAAGGTAAAGTTAGGGTAATATTTCCACAAGAAGATGATTTGGTAAGTGATTGGATAAATATATTAGTTCCTTTTAGTGAAAGTTATCAAGATAGTTATATGTTATCTAAAGGACAGACTGTATATTGCTTATTTATTCCAGGGATGATTGAACAGGGTGTGGTTCTAGGTTCTCCTATGAGAAAAGGTCCAAGCAATGAAAATGAAATTAAAAGAACATTTTCTGATGGTGGCTTTTGGTCATATAAAGATGGAATTTTAACATTAGAACCTATTGAAAAAATAAAGATTAATGCTAAAAAAATAGAAATAAATGCAGATGTTGAAATATCTAAAAATGTTAAAATAAAATCTGATTTAACAGTTGATGGAAGTACTATAACTGGTGGAAGTATTAACCTAAATACACATACACATTCTGGAATTTATCCAGGTCCAGGTATTACAGGAGGTCCACAGTAATGATAGGAAGTTTTGGAAAATTAATATTTGAAGTGTCAGATAAAAAGGTTGTTTCTTTAAATAATCAAATTTCAAGGAGTTATAAGGCAAAAATTATCGAACATTCTCCTATTTATGGCATAGGTATGCTTAGGTTTCAGGGTAGAGAATTAATTACTGTTAGCTTTAATATTCATTTTAATAGAACACTTACCCCTAATTTAAGAGAAGAAGTATTAAAAGTTAAAGATATGTTTGAAAAAGGTGAAGTTAATAATCTAGTTTTTGGAGGTCAAGTATTTGGCGAAAATCCATTTATAATAACAGAATTAAATGAAACTAACAGCTATTATAATATTAATGCTTCAGACTTTGATGTTATAGAATTAAGTTTGTCTTTAAAAGAATATATAGAAAAACCTAAAAATCATAATGATAGAATAATTAAACAAAATGATAATAGACCAAAGTTAGCAAAATTAAATAAATCCAGTGTACAAAAAAAGCAAATAAAAATATTAAAAGGAGCTAAAAAATGATTTTTAATATATCAACAGAAGATACAAATATAAATTATAATCCTTTAAATGAAATAGATGACGTTTTAAGAAGTGTTGCTATAATTTTAAGAGTTTGTAAAGAAGAACAACCACTACAAAGAAATTTTGCTTTTGATTCTGATTTGATTGATAAAAATATAGATGTTGTAAAAAATAAACTTAGCTTACATTTACTAGAAGAATTTAAAAAATATGAGCCGAGAGCTTTTTTAAAAAGTGTTGAAATTAAATTAAAAGAAGATAACAATTTTGATATTTCTATTGGAATTGAGGTGATAATATAATGGAATATACAGATTATGAAGTAATTAATGCTAATTTTCAAGAATTAGTTAATGATATGAAAAATAAATATGAGGAATTAACTAAGAGAAAATTGACTGAAGCAAGTCCTGAAATGCTTATATTTAAAACAGTTTCTTATGTTTTGGGATTAAGAGAAGAAAAATATAATGATGAAATTAAACAAAATTATTTAAGGTTTGCAAGAGGAGAAAGATTAGATTTAAAAGGTGAATTATATGGAGAAAGAGGGAAACGCTTAAAAGAAAGTCCAGCACGAGCAACCTTTAAATTTATGATATCTAAAGAACAGAAAAGAGATATAATAATTCCTAAAAATTCAAGGATTAGATATAATGACCTATATTTTTATACAGATAATGAATATAAGGTTAAACAAGGTGCTTTATTTACAACGGGGATAGCTACTTGTTCAACACTTGGAACAGGGGCTAATGATATAGCTGTAGGTGAGATAAATGAAATGGTAGATATTTATCCATATTATTCAGGAGTAGAAAATATTAGTGTTACTAATAATGGTGCAGATGAGGAAAGCGATGAGGGTTATAGAAACAGAATAAGAGAAATACCCAAATCATTTACCACGGCAGGTTCAAGTGGTGCATATTCATTTTGGGCAAAATCAGCAAGTAGTAATATCATAGATGTTACAGTAAATTCACCGAGTGCAACAAATGTAGATGTGTATATCTTAACTGATAATGGTTTAGTAAGTGAGGAGTTAAAAATTCAAGTAGAAAATACTTTAAATGATGAAAATATCAGACCTTTAACAGATAAATTAACTATTAAATCACCAATTATATACAATTATAATATTGACTTTGACTATTATATAGAAAGAGAAAATGAAACTCTTTTAAATATAATAAAGGAAAATGTAAAAAAAGCAGTAGATGAATTTATAACTTGGCAAAAAGAAAAGATAGGTAGAGATATTAATCCAGATGAATTAATTAAAAAACTAAAACTTGCTGATGTTAAGAGGGTTGTGTTAAGAGAACCAACATTTAAAAAGTTAGATTTTAATCAAGTAGCAATAAACACATCTAGTAGCTTTAATTATCAAGGTGTTGAAGATTTATGATATTATTAGAGAATTTAAGTTTATTAGATTTAGCTGCTAAATCAACATTAAATGATGAAAACACTAAAAATATCTACAAATCAATTGATTATGCCTTACATAAAAGATATGAAACATATATAAAAAAATTTTACTTGAATTTAGATAATTTAACAGATAGTGAATTAGATTATTTACTTTGGGAAAATAGTTTAGATTATTTAGATGAAAATTTAGACAGGAAAAATAAAATTGAATTATTACATAATGCTTTATTATTGCATTTTAATAAAGGTACTGTTGGAGCTGTTAAAGCAATTTGCAATATATTATTCGGTAATGCTGATGTTCTTGAATGGTTTGAATATGGTGGACTTGCCGGACATTTTAAGATATATACAGAATATTCACAAATAACAGAAAATTCATATGATAAAGTTCTAAGAACAGTAAATGAATATAAAAATGTTAGAAGTTTATTGGAAGCAATAATATTTATTAGAAGCTCTATTTTTAAATTAAATGCTAAAATTTATTCAGAGTGTAAAAAAGTAAATTTTATTAGTATGAGAGATTTTAATTTACCATATTTAAATGAAAAATTGAATGTATCTATTTTAGGATTAACTAAAAAACAAAATTATATAGGAATAAGAAAATAGGAGGAAAAAAATGTCAAATTATATGGGGTGGATTTTAACTAATGAAGGTAGAAATTTATTAAGTAGAGCTATAGCACATGAAACTAAAATTAATTTTACTAAATTTAAAATAGGTGCTGGCTTTAATAATGGTGATGATAAAACATTGACAGAATTAATAGATTTTAAAAATGAATTTCCTGTAAATTCATACACCACTAAAAATGATGGAATAGTCGAATTTATATTTGTAGTATCTAATAGAGATGAATCAGGTTCTAGTATAATAAATGAAGGTTTTAAAATAAAGGAAATGGGAATATTTGCACAAGATGACACAGGGAAAGAGATTATGTATGCTTATAATAAAGGTGAGGAAGGGGATTATCTACCAGCATACAATGGAAAAAATGCAATAGATATTGTTCAAAAGTGTATAATTGTTGTAGATCAACAAGCTGATTTAAATATTAAAATAGATAGCTCTTTAACTTATTTAACAGTGGAAGCATTTGAAAATTATAAAAAAGGTATAAGGTTTGCAACTTTTGAAGAAATATGGCAAGAGGTGTAACATGGCTATAGATACTAAAAAAATAATTGATAAAGAATGTGAATTAAGAAGTTTAAGGGTTTTACTAGGACAAGGAGTAAATAGAAATAGTGGTGTTGAGCAAGAATATAAAAAAGGCGATATAATGAAATATTTTAAAGATGATACTGTAATATTATATAAATGTAAAAATGCTGGTAGATATTCAATACCTGATGAACAAAATTTTAAAAAGGTAAATCTAAGAGGTAATAAAAATGGAGAGTAAAAAAGTATTGGATATTATTAATAAATCAAAAAGTCTAAAAAGTATAATTGGTACTGAGAATATAAAGAGCATAAATGATAACTTATCAAAGGGCGATATAATTATATATAATGAGCAACTATATAAATGTAAAAATCCAGGTAACTATTCTCTTCCTGATGTAATAAATTTTAAAAAGATTGGGTTAAGGTATATAGTAGAAGAATATGATGAGCAAGTTGTATCTGATATGGAATCATTATATCAAAGTATATATGAAAAAGGAATTAATGGGGATAATCAAGGTAGAAATTGGGATAATTCTATGCAATCATTAAGACAAAATAACAATATTAATTATAGTTTTTATCCTAAAAATATTAAAGAATTAAAAATATATGACAGTTCATCGGAGTATGGTGATAAAATTACACTCAGATATTTATTTGATTTATTAAAAAAGTATGCAAAAACTAATGATGTTTATGAAATTGTTGAATTTCCAATAGTTTTAAATTCATCATATAATAGACTTTTAGATACTATTACAAAAGATAATTTAGAAGAAAAATTAAATAATAAATATTATATTGGATATTTAAGTGCTATAAAATTAAAAACTGAAATTTTTAATAAAGCTATTGAAAAAGAATATGAAGAAATTAAAGAGTATTCAAAATCTCCTAAAATGATGAATAATAATGATTTTGTATATTTTGATATAAGAAATTTAGGAACTTTAAATAATTATGAAACCATGTACTATTTAAATGAATCAGAAAATAAAAACTATTTTTTAAAAGAGTTTATAAACAAATATGAATATAGATTTGGAGTATATCAAAAAACAGAGAGCCTTAATTATGAAATCAGTAAAGATGATATAAATTTAAAATTAGATTACTATGTATCTAGTAGCACAAATAGAAGAGATGATGGAAGTGAATATAATAGTTATTATAGACATATTTATCTAAAATTTGAAAAAGATAAGATAGTTAAACAAGGAGAAGCTAAAGAAAATTTTTGATTACCTCGTTTTGATGATATCATATCTAATGATAAAAATGGTCAAAGTGCAAATATTTTAAATAAAGAAAAAAATAAATATGGTATATATTTTACTTTAGACGAAGATGGAATATATGAATATAAATTTAAAAGTGTATTTACTGATAGAAATCAACACGAAGAATGGGGTTCACATGGATATCAAGGACAAAGATATGCATACTATTTAAATGATAAAAATGTAAGAGGATATGGTGCTTCATATTGTACTTGGCAACCAAAAGAAATTGAAACAGTATTTAGTTTTGAATTAGAAAATGGTCAATTAAAAGATATAGAATTAAATTGTTCAGAAGATGATATTAATACAGAAAGATTTAAAAAAGAATTTTTAGAAACAGGATATCAATTTGAAGATAGCACTTTATACATAAAAGTATTCTATGCAATATGGAGTTTAGACGATCATGGTGAGTGGAATGAATGGCAATTTGCCCATATTATACCACCATTTAATTTAGAGTTTAAAGGAGAGTGAAAGAGTGAGTAAATATGTATATGATGATAAAGGAGTCTATATAGGCTCTTTTTTTGATGAAATAAAAGATAGTGATATATTGGTTAGTTATCCAAAGGCTATAATCAAAAATGAATATATAGAATATCCTAAAATAAGTAATTTTGATGTTGTAAGTATGAATGATGAAGAAATAGCAAAATATAAATATAAAGAATATAAAGCTAATAAATATACATTATCAAATAATGAAATAATAGAAGATAATAAAATTATAAAAGTAAAATTAAATGAATTTGAATATGTAGAAAATGGAATACTTAAATTTAATTATCAAGATAAAAGAGATAAACTAATAAATAAAACAAAAACATATGAGCAAGCAGAAAAAGAAAAACCATTTGAGTTTAAAGGATATATACAACCGAACAGAGAACTGCAAGACCAAACTAGTTTACTTAAAATTTTATCATTTATGCAAATGACTAATCAAACAGTATTTGATAAATGGAAGATGAAAGATAAGAATGGGCATGAGCATTATGTAGTCTTAACAATACAAGAGATGATGTCTTTAGCTTTAAGAATGCAAGAACAGACAACAAATACTATGCAAAAGTACTCAGATATAAGAGAAAGAATAAAGTCTATGAGTGATGAAGAGTTGGAAAAATATGAAATATCAAGATAGCAATATATACATAGCAGTGTATAAAGATAATTTTACATTTTGGAGTAGACCTATTAAATGGTGGTTAGGTCATCCTTATTCACATATTGAAATTTATAAAGATGGAACTTTAATAGGGATTAGTAATGACCAACATGTTAGAAAAGTAAGGCAAGGATTAAATACTAGTAAATGGGATATATATAAATTAACTGTAGATATATCTGAAGAATTAGAAAATTTTTATAAAGAAACTAAAGGTAAAAAATATGATTGGAAAGGAGTATTGTTAACATGTATTTTTAATAGAAGAAAACACAATCCTAATAAATACACTTGTTCTGAATGGGTATCTGAAATGCTTGATAGAAATTTAGATGTATTTAATCCTAAAGATTATATTAATCTAATGCCTTATGATATAATTTGTGCCTTAAAAAATAAGGGATTAATAGAAAAAGTAGAATTAAAAGAAAGGAGGTTTTATGGCATTTAAGTTCAGTAGAGAAAGTTATCAAAAAATGGAGAATATACACCCTAAATTGGTACGATTAATGGAAAAGGTTATTGCAAATAGTCCTTATGATTTTAAGATAACACAAGGAGTAAGGAGTGCAGAGTATCAAAATGAGTTGTATCAACAAGGTAGAACTGTAAAAGGGTCTATAGTTACGAATTGTGATGGATATATTAAAAAATCTAACCATCAAGCAAAATTAAGTGGATATGGACATGCTATTGATATATGCTTATATATCCCTAATGAAAAGGATATAAAGAAACTATATGATGTATCAAAGCTTACAGCTATAGCTAATGTATTTAAAAAGTTCGCTATAGATAGAGGACTTAATGTGGCGTGGGGTGGAAATTGGAAGACATTTAAAGATTATCCACATTTTGAATTAAAATATTGACTATAGTTGAGTAATTACAGGATTTACTGATGATTAATGAATTGACTTTTTTTTGCATATAATGTATAATTACATTACAAAATCATTCTAATATTGGAGGTTATTATGAATAATTTTAAAATGTTTATTAAAGGTATGGCAAGTGTTGTATCACCTAAAAATGAATTTACTAATGTGCTTGAAAGATACCCTGCAACATTTAGTAGAAATGATAACGAAGCTATTAGAAATGATTGGATAAAGGTAGGTAATGATATTAAAAAAGGAATAGAGCAATATGAGAAGACCAAAAAATAATAATTCAAATATTCAAGAATTAAAAAAAGAAAACAAAAATGATAATTTAATTCTAACCGCTAGATTTGAAGGACCACTACCGCATCCAAGCATTTTAGATGGATATGCAAAAATAAATCCAGATATTCCAAACAGGATAATAAAAATGGCAGAAGAGCAATCAAAAGCAAGAATTGATAATGAAAAAAAAGAAAATGAGAATATTATTGAATTAAGAAAAACAGCTTTAAATAGTGAGGTTAGTTATAATAAAAGAGCTCAATGTTTTGGGTTTATACTATTATTAATATTATTTCTTGCTGGACCTATTCTTATAGTATTAAATAAAGATGTAGGAGGATATTTATCTGTAATGGTGGGTATTATAGGAGCTGTAGGCTCAATTCTGTACAATAATAAAAAACAAGATTAAATTATAAATAGACTATTTCAAAAAGGGATAGTCTTTTTTAATTATAAAAAATTACAAATTAAAGAGTAAAAATTAGATTATAAAAAAATAAAAAATATAAAGGAGAAAAAAATTATGACAACAAAAGAAATTTTATTATTAGTAGGTGGAGTATTGGTAGCAATATTTGGAGCATTAGTACCATTATTTAAGAAGTTAGCAAAGAGAACAGAAACAACAATAGATGATACAATTTTAGATTTATCTATACAAGCAGTAGCATTTGTAGAAAAGCACTTTTTAGATAAGTCAGGAATGTCAAAGAAAGCGTTAGCAACAGAATTACTTGTAAATGCTGCTAAGAATAAAGGAAAAGAAATTACAGAAGAAGTAGCAGAAAAAGTAGTTGAGAAAGCATGGGCAACACAAGAAATAGCAAAAGCTACAGAAAAAGATAAAGAAGAAAAAGAAGAAGTTGAAACGGGGAAGTAACCTCCCCTGCCCCTCTTTATAACTCAAATTTTTCTAATTTCAGTGATGTTCTAAGTGATATCAAAAGAGATTATCATAGGTCTTTAGTATATGCAGATGTAGCACTTAAAACAAAGCCATTTGATATTAAAAAGACAGAGGTAGTGGCAAGAGCAGGGGCAACTTGGTATTTTTGAAAAAAACAAAAAAATATAATATAGTAGATAAAAACACCTCTATATTATAAAAACTTGAAAAAAATTAAAATATAAGTTATAATTGTGGCGAGGAGTTGATGAATATGAAAAAACCGTTTGAACCACAATTGTTACCTATTAAATTTGAAAATGAAGAAATTATAAAATTAAATAAAAAGGTTATAAAAGCACGTGAGTTAATAAAAGAAATAAATGTGAGAACAGAACATAGCAAATTAAGTGAAACATTCTTTTATTTATTTTCTGTTAATGAATCCTTACAATCAACAAGAATAGAGGGAACACAGTCAAGTTTTAATGAGATAATTCAAGCAGAAGCTACATTAAAATATAATAATGATACATTAGAAATTAAAAACTATATTGAAGCTTTAAATAAAGGGATTATAACACTAAGAGACTTACCAATAGGAACTAGATTAATTAAAATTATACATAAAGAAATGTTGAAAAGTGGTCGTGGATCTAATAGAAATGTTGGAGAATATAGAAAAGTACAAAATTGGATTGGTGGGAAAAATATAGAAGATGCGAAGCATATACCACCAATAGCAGATAAAATTGATTTATATATGTCTAATTTAGAAACTTATATAAATGATGTGAATGATGAATTGGATGAATTGATTAGGATAGCTATTATTCATGCACAGTTTGAAACAATACATCCTTTTTTAGATGGAAATGGTAGAGTTGGTAGATTACTTATAATTCTTTATCTTTATGAAAGAGGGTTGATAAACAATAAAACTTTTAATATAAGTGAAGAAATAGAAAAAAATAAACTTAAATATTATGTTTATTTAGATGAAACAAGAAAAGAAAACTCAAATTGGATTGGTTGGATAAATTTCTTTTTAGATAGTGTTATAAATCAATCTAAAAGGAATATAGAAAAATTAAAAATGGTAGAAAAATTATATGATGTTTTAATTAAAGAAGTAAAAAGCAATAAATTAAAATATGAGTATATAGACTATATTTTTAGAAATCCAATCTTTTCAATTAATAATTTATCAAGTTCGATGAATATAACATATACAACAGCTAAAAATAATATTAAAAAGTTTGAAGATTTAAAATATGTTTTTAGCGATGGTAAGAGAAAGAATAGATTGTATTTCTTTTATGATCTTTTAAGAATTTTTAATGATTAATTTTAGAAAATAATTGAATTATGAATGTAAGAGAGTTAATATAACCTAATATATATGTAAATAGGTGAATTAAATGGAGATAGAAATAATAAGTAATATAATTAAAATGATAGGAGATAATGGCATTAGCTTAGTTGCTAGTGCTATACTCCTGTATTTTACTATAAAGAATTTTAAAGAAAATTCAGAAAATCAAAAAGAGATAATACAAGCAATAATACTTGTAAAACAAAGGCTAGTTAATGGACATTTAGGCAGTGATGATTTAAAAATACAGGTAGGGTTGCATTGGTCTAAGATGATAAATGCTTATAAAAGTAGTGTATTTAAATATATTATTCAAAATAATATTAAAAAGAATATTAAACAAATAGAAATAGAACTAGATAGAATGATTATAGAGATGTTAAATAGAAGTGATGAACTACTTAGAGAGCAAACAACTTATCATGACTATACTAATATAATGGAGCTATTAAAAAGTGAATTAAATAAACTACATTTAACTACAATGGAAATATTTGAATCAATTATAGAATGTTATAGTAATGAATGTCTTGATTATAAAGAACTAGCAAGAACAATAGAAAATCATATTAATCACATTAAAAGTGAAGTAAAGATTAAAATAAGTGAATTGAAGATATAGAAAAAAAGGTAGGATTTTGTCCTACCCTTGTTTTTTATTAATCGTGCGAATAATTGTACGTGAAATTAAAAAAATAATTCTATAACTTGTATAGAAAATATTCATATTTAGAATATAAATAAGAGGGTAAAAAAAGGTTCTAAAAAAGTACTAAAAGTTCTAAAAAAGTTCTAAAATTAATCAAAAAATTATTATTTTTAAAAATATATAATAAAAAAAGCTAGCATTTACTAGCATTTGTATTTTTTAAAATATAGATTGGTGAGCCAGTATGACTCACCATTTATATAAAAAACATTTTATTTTTATTTCAGAGGAAGATTTTTTCTTCCTTTTTTCATTTTTTTATGTTATAATACATCGAGAGGTGTTTTTAAATTATGAAAATGTTGATACAAAGAGTAAACAATGCTAAGGTTTTATTTGAAGATGGGACATATAATTCAATAGAAAAAGGACTTTTAGTTTATTTGGGTGTTCATAATGAAGATAATTTAAAAGATATACAAATTTGTGTTAGAAAATTAATCAACCTTAGAATATTTGAAGATGAGGAAGGAAAAATTAATTTTTCATTATTAGATAAAAATTATGAATTAATGATTATTAGTAATTTCTCACTTTATGGAAATATGAAAAAAGGTAATAGACCCTCATTTACAGAGTCTGCAACTGCTTTAAAAGCAAATGAAATATATGAAATTTTTCTTGAAGAACTAGATAAAAATAATGTTAGATATAAATCTGGGAAATTTCAAACATATATGAACGTGCAATCTAGTAATGATGGTCCGATGAACTTTATTTTTGATACAAGAGAGGAAGTAAATTAATGTTGAGATACAAGAAAATGATGTTAGTATTATCACTTGCATTATTACCTATAACAGGTTTTGGTGCGAACAAAATAAGCCTAAAAAAATCTTCTACAAAATCTCAAAGAGAATTAGTAATGCAAGATTCTAATTCAATAGTGTTTGATTCAGAATATATACATGATCAATCATATATTGATAAGAAGATAAATGAAATTGAAGAATCAGTAATGTCTATGTCTGGTGTATACAACAGTCTGGATAATATAATATTAAAAAACAAATTGTTTAGTGCTTATGATAAATGGGCAGGAACGAAATATATATTTGGTGGAATAAATCATAATGGTATAGATTGTTCAGCCTTAACAAGAGAAGTGTTTAGAGATGTATTTGGTTATGAATTACCTAGAGTAAGTGTTGATCAAGTAAAAAAAGGTAGAAAAATTGAAAGAGGAGAAATGAAACCTGGAGATTTATTATACTTTAGACCAGAAAATAGGGTAAATCATGTTGCCGTTTATATAGGTAACTCGTTATTTATCAATGCTTCATCTTCAAAAGGAGTGGTACTATCAAGTTTAAATAATTCATATTGGGGTAAATATTTCAAATATGCAGTAAGAGTAGATGCAGCAAGAGAAGTGAGATAATAAAATGAAAAAGTGCTTTAAGCACTTTTTTTTAGTACTTCTTGTTTTTTTAAATTTTCAAGCTATAATGTTAATATAGTAATAACCAATATTTTTAGGAGGTAGGGTATGAAAGTTTATGCCAGTGATAATATTAGGAATATAGGAATATTAGGACATAGTGGTTCGGGAAAAAGTAATATGTTGGAGTCTTTAGAATTTACAGCTAACTTAATTTCTAGGATTTCATCTCCAACGGAACAATTTAAAATGTCTAATAGTTTAACATTATCAGCAGTAGAATATCAAAATATGAAATATAATTTATTAGATATTCCTGGATATTCAGATTTTTATGGTGAATTAGAATCAGCTATTTCAGCAATAGCAGGTGCAATAATAACTATAGATTCTACTACAGATTTAAGTGTAGGAACTGAAATAGCATTAGAATTAACTGAAGAAAGAAAAATCCCTAAATTTATATTCGTTAATAAAATAGATTCTGATAAAGCAGACTATACTAAAATTCTTAATCAATTAAGAGAAAAATATGGTAAAAAAATAGCACCTTTTCATCTTCCGTGGGGTAAAGGTGTAGATTTTAAAGGTCATATAAATGTTGTAGACTTATTTGCAAGAAAATATAATGGTAAAGAATGTGAAACAGTTAAAATGCCAGAAGAATTTGAAGCTGAAGTAAAATCGGTTAGAGATATGCTATTAGAATCAGTAGCAGAAACAGAAGAGATGTTAATGGATAAGTATTTTTCTGGAGAAGAATTTACAACAGAAGAGATACATAGAGGATTAAGAAAAGGTGTATTAGATGGCACATTAATACCTGTAGTTTGTGGATCAACTTACAAAAATATTGGATTACATACTACATTTGATATGATGAGAGAATATTTACCATCTCCTAAAGATAACAAGAAAAATATTGATATAGCAGAATTCGTAGGACAAGTATTTAAAACAGTAATAGATCCATTTGTAGGTAAAATTTCATATGTTAAAGTACTTTCTGGAGAAATAAAAAACGATTCAGAAGTATATAATATAAATAAAAGAGAGTATGAAAAAGTTAATAAAATATTTACATTAGTTCATGGTGAAATGATAGAATTACAGAAAGCAACTATGGGAGATATAGTATTATTAACTAAATTAAATTTTGTACAAAATTCTGATACTTTAGCTAAAAATGAAGGAATAGATGCTATTGAAGCAATCAAGTTCCCTAAAGAACAAATGTTAGTAGCTATACAGGCTAAGAATAAATCTGATGAAGACAAAATATCTACTGCATTACATAAAATAAGAGAAGAAGATTCTTCACTATATTGGAGACGTGTTGTTGAAACAGGACAAACTGTTTTAGGAGTACAAGGAGAAATACACGCAAACTCTGTAATTGAAAAATTAAAAGAAAGATATAGTGTTGAAGTATTAATAGAAGAACTTAAGGTTCCATATAAAGAAACTATAAAAGGTACATCAGATGTTCAAGGTAAGCATAAAAAACAATCTGGTGGACATGGGCAATATGGAGATGTTAAGATAAGATTTAGTCATTCTGAAAAAGAATTTGAATTTGAAGAAGAAATAGTTGGTGGAGCAGTACCTAAAGGATATATTCCAGCAGTTGAAAAAGGATTGTTAGAATCTATGAAAGAAGGGGTATTAGCTAAATATCCAGTTACTAATATTAAGGCAGTACTTTATGATGGTTCATATCATGATGTGGATTCATCTGAAATGGCATTTAAACTTGCAGCTAATTTAGCATTTAAAAAAGGTATGCTTGAGGCTAAACCTGTTTTACTTGAACCAATTATGGAATTAAAGATAGTTGTTCCAGAAGAAAATGTTGGAGATATAATGGGAGATATTACTAAAAAACGTGGTAGAGTACTTGGTATGCAAGCTACAGGAAAAGATAAACAAGAAATATTTGCAGAAGCTCCTATGGCTGAAACATTTAAATATTCTAATGATTTAAAATCTATGACTCAAGGAAGAGGATATTTTGAGATGAATGTTGTTAGATATGACCAAGTGCCAGAAGAAATAGCTAAAAAAATTATTGAAAAAACTGAAAAATAGAGTAAATACTATTAAAAAGTTCTAGTTTATGCTAGAACTTTTTAGGTTAATATTAATAAATAGAACTAAATGTGTGGATATATATCAATAACTTATGTTATACTTTATGAGAAAAATAAATAAAAAATAAAATGGAGGACATTATATGCAAAAAAACATATATGAAATAGTAGAAGAATTACTTTGTGAAAAAGTTTTTTTTTGGGGGGGCTATTTATCAGAAGATAATAAGCTATTAAAGGCAAAAGTCTATAGTGATGTAATGACAATGAATAAAGAATTATTATCATTACTATTATCAAATGAAAAAGTAAAAGAAACATTCTTTGAAGAAGTAAATGGAACATTAGTATTTGATAAACAAAGATTTGCATGGTTTATAGAATCAAAAGAATTTTTACCAGATTCATATACAAGATATACAAATAAGATAGGTTTAACAAGTAATGGAGAATTCATATCAAAAGTAAATGATGTAGTATTAGATTTTCCCTATAAAGATTGTATACTAGAGGGTGTACAAGATAGAGATGATCAAAAGAGGAAAGAGATATTCTATAATGAGATAATAGCAAGAGAAGAAATAACAAAAATGTTATCTCCAAAAGTGTTGACTAAAGCAAAGAGATATAGTAAAGCTGGAGTAGAAGAAGATATAGAATTTAGAGGAGAAGATAATTTAATAATAAAGGGGAATAATCTTATAGCTTTATCAAGTATATTAAGAAGATATGAGGGCAAGGTAAAATGTATATACATAGATCCACCATATAATACAGGAAATGATAGTTTTAACTATAATGATACATTTAATCATTCAACATGGTTAACCTTTATGAAGAATAGGTTAGAGTTTGCAAGAAGGTTATTAAGGGAAGATGGGGTAATATTTGTTCATTGTGATGATAATGAACAAGCTTATTTAAAAGTACTTATGGATGATGTGTTTGGAAGAGAGAATTTTGAAAGTACTATATTTTGGAGAAGAAGACATAATCAACCTAATGATAAAACTAAAATGATAGCTAAAGTAGCAGAAACTATAATTGTATATGCTAAAAATATCAATACATTAAAGAATACAGCTAGTTTTTATACATTACCGTTAAATGATAAACGAAAGGAAGATTATAAAAATAGAGATAATGATAGTAGAGGCGATTGGACTACTACTCCGTGGAAAACTTCAACAAATCAAGGAGGTTCTGCATATGAAATTATAACACCAACAGGTGTTGTATACAATAAAACGTGGATGGGTAATAAAGAAACATTTATAAAACTTTTGAATGATAATAGAATAGTATTTTCTAATAATGGAAATGGATTGCCAAGAAAAAAAGTATTTTGGAATGAAAGAATTCAAAATGGACAACCAGCTCATAATTTCTGGGAACATACATTATTTGGAAGTAATCAAGATGGTAGCTCGGAATTAGATAAATTATTTGGCAAAGGAATATTTTCAAATCCTAAGCCAGAGTTGTTAATTAACAAAATAATAACAATTGCTACAACTAAAAACGACTTAGTCCTAGACTTCCACTTAGGCTCAGGGACAACTTGTGCAGTAGCTCATAAGATGGGGAGAAGATATATAGGGATAGAACAAATGGATTATATAGAAGATATAACGGTAGAAAGAATGAAAAAAGTAATAGAAGGAGAACAAGGGGGAATATCAAAGACAGTTAATTGGGAAGGAGGAGGTTCATTTGTATATTGTGAATTACTAGAAGATGCAAAAGGAGTAATAGAAAAGATACAAGAATCTACAGAAGATACAATAAAAGAAATAAAAGAGGAAATATATAGAGATGAAAGGATAATACCGTATATAACAAGAGAAGAGTTAGAAAAGGTAGATAAAGAATTTGAAGAATTAGAATTAGAAGAAAAAAAGCAAGTATTAATAAAACTTGTAGATAAGAATAAGCTATATGTAAATTATTCAGATATAGAAGATGAAACATTTACTATTAGTGAAAGAGATAAAATTTTTACAGAATCTTTTTATGAAATATAATATGTGTCGGTGTATAAGGGGGCCTAAATTCCAAAAGTAA
>NZ_LKKW01000006.1 GCF_001891165.1 Streptobacillus ratti
TACTTTTGGAATTTAGGTTTTAAATCATCTTTTTGTATAAATAATTGACAGTCATGATGAAATGTGATATTATACTATGTACGCATGTGTTAGGTGGCTAATACCTGAAGCAGCGATTTTATAATTTCGGAGGTGAACAGATGTTTGCAGTAATTAAAACTGGAGGGAAACAATACAAAGTTGAAGTAGGTTCATTATTAAAAGTTGAAAAATTAGCCGTAGAAGTTGGAGCTGAAGTTTCGTTTGAAGAAGTATTAATGGTAGGAGAAAAAATTGGATCACCATTAGTTGAGGGAGCTAAAGTAGTAGCTGAAGTTAAAGAACATGGTAAAGGTAAAAAAGTTATCAACTTTAAATATAACAAAAAAACATACTACAGAAAAAAAGGTCATAGACAACACTATACTTTAATTGAAGTTAAAGAAATTAAAGGATAATTATGACATATATTGAATTTTCTGAAAAAGAAGATAAAATTGTATCCTATTTAATTAAAGGGCATACAGAAGCATATAACTATGGTAAAGATATAGTTTGTGCATCAATTTCTGCTACATCTATTATGACATTAAATGGATTAATAGAAGTTTTAAAAGTTAAGAAATTGAATTATGAAATGAGGGATGGATATATTTTTTGTGATTTAAGAAATGTTGATGAAGATGATTTAATTAAATCTCAAAGTTTAATAAAATCATTATCTATAATGCTTGAAAGTATTGCAAAGGATTATCCAAAAAATGTACAATTTAGAACTAGGAGGTATGAAAAATGATATTAAAGTTGAATTTACAATTATTCGCCTCAAAAAAAGGACAAGGATCTACTAAGAATGGAAGAGATTCTAATCCTAAATATTTAGGAGTAAAAAGATATGATGGTGAAGCTGTAAAGGCTGGAAATATAATTGTTAGACAAAGAGGAACTAAATTCCATGCAGGAAATAACATGGGAATTGGGAAAGATTATACTTTATTTGCTTTAATTGAAGGTTATGTTAAATTTGAAACATTCAAAGGTAAAAAAAGAGTAAGTATTTATCCAGAAAAAATAGTTAAATAATAAATAAGAAAAGCCTTTTAATAATAAAAGGCTTTTTTTTAAAGGTGAATATATATGACTAAAAAATATAGAGTAAAACAAGTTCTTGAAGTACTTAGAAATAAGTTTAAAAATCCACAAATAGCCTTAAATTACAAAAATGAATATCAGTTAATGGTTGCAGTAATTTTATCTGCACAATGTACAGATAAAAGAGTAAATATAGTTACAGAGGAATTTTTTAAAGTTATAGAGAAACCAGAAGACATGGAAAAACTATCTTTAGAAGAAGTTGAAAAGTATATTAAATCTACAGGTTTTTATAAAAACAAAGCATTGAATTTAAAAGCTAATGCAAAAATTTTAATAGAAAAATATAACTCTGTATTACCAAAGACTATGGAAGAATTAATCAAACTTCCTGGTGTTGGTAGAAAAACTGCTAATGTACTTTTAGGAGATCTTTGGGGAAAAAGAGAGGGAATAGTTGTAGATACACATGTTAGAAGATTATCTAATTTAATAGGTTTTGTTGATACTGATAATGTAGAGGTTATTGAAAAAGAATTAATGAAGATAATTCCTAAAAAATATTGGTATGAATATTCACATTTTTTAATTTTACATGGCAGAGATAAATGTATTGCCAGACGACCTAAATGTCATGAATGTGAAATAAGGTATTTATGTAAATATAATGAAAAAAACAAAGAAAAGGTATAGAAATGAAAAAAATATTAATATTAATTTGCACTTTTACTTTAAGTATTTATGGTATGGAAAAAGAGAAAGAAGAAAGAATACCAATAATCTATACTGCTTTAGCTGATGGAACGGAAGTTATAGATATTAATTCAGAAAATATAGTACCTATTGCTTCTTTAACAAAAGTTATGAATGTATTAGTTGCAAAAGATCAAATATCAAAAGGGAATTTTTCTTTAAAAGATAAGGTTGTTTTTGATAAATATACTGCTTTTATAACGGGAGGAGCTATATCTGTATGGAGTGGAGATGATAGTTACACTTTAGAAGATTTATTAAAGGCACAGATGATATTTTCTTCTAATAATTCTGCATATGCAGTTGCAAAGCATGTAGGTAGAGGAGATATTAATGAATATATTAGATTAATGAATAAAAAAGCTAGGGAAATAGGAATGTATAATACATATTTCGCATCTCCAGCAGGGCTTCCACCAAGACTTAATAAAGGATTTGGAATGGATGTTTCTACTGCAAAAGACCTATATTTATTAACTAAATATGTAATTAAAAATACAGATATTTTAGATTACAGTAATACAAAAAGTATTAAATTTCCTAATAGTAAAGATTCACTAAGAGTATATTATAATAGAATTAGTATATTAGGAGAATATGGAGTAATTGGATTAAAAACTGGATATCATAGTGAATCAGGTTATAATATTATAATTGTTTCTAAAATAGGTGATTCAATGGTTATTTCAATTTCTCTTAATTCTGAAACAGAAAAAGAAAGATATGACTTACAAAGAGAGATACTTTCAAAATTAAGTGAAAGATTAGAAAAATTTATTGATAAAGATAAATCATATTATTTATTTGATTTAAAAGATTACAAAAAGAAAACATTAGAGGGTTATTTAAAAGAAGATGTAAATCTTATTAATTTAGGTCAAGAATTTACATATGATATAAAATTAAATGATATAGATGATAATATAAATATAGATGATGAAATTGCCACTTTATATGTAATGCTTAATGGAGAAGTTGTTGTTACTAAACCAATATTTGCTAAAAATGAAAATAGAAAATTAAATTGGTTTGAAAAGATTCTTAGACATATTAGTTTTGGACTATATTAAGGAGTATTTATGGATAAAAATATTTTAATACTTGGGCTTAGTGGTTCAGGTAAAACTACAGCACTTAAATTTTTAGAAGATAATGGATATAATGTTAGTTTAAATTATCCAATTAATCATTTATTAGAAATAAAAGATAATACTAAAAGTGCTATAGGTATATATGTAAAGTCTAAAGAAGAACTTGAAATTTTAAAAACTGTAATTAAATCTGATAGATTTAGTATAATATTTTTAGAAGCTAGTAATGAAGAACTTATTAAGAGATATGAGTTATTTAGAAAGACTCATCCATTTTTAAAAAATGTAGATTTAAAAAACTCTATAAATGCTGAAAGAGAATTTTTATCAGTATTAAAAGATTATGATATTAATATATTAGATACCACAGGATTAACACCTAAAATGTTATGTGAAAGATTAGAAAATACATATTTATTAAAAAAGAAAATATTAATTTCATCTTTTGGATATAAATATGGCATACCACAAGATGCTAATTATGTTTTTGATGTTAGATTTTTAGATAATCCATATTATTTAGAAGAATTAAAATATAAGACGGGGAATGATAAAGAAGTAGTAGATTATGTTATGTCTTTTGATGAAAGTATAAATTTATTTCAAAAAATACATGATTTTTTTGAGTATATATTACCAATATATTTTAAAAATACAAAAAATAGTATACATATTGCTATTGGTTGTACTGGAGGAAAACATAGATCAGTTACTTTGGTTAATGAATTATACAATAAACTTAAAAATAAATATGAAGTATATAAATTACATAGGGAGATAAAGTAATGTTTGATATAAAAAATATTCCAACAAATCCCGGTGTATATATGATGAAAGACATTAATGATAAAGTAATATATGTAGGAAAAGCTAAAAATCTTAAAAATAGGGTTAGTTCATATTTTAATAATCCTAAATCATCTATGAAAACTTTTGAACTTGTAAAACATATTAATGATATAGAATTTTTTTTATGTAATAGTGAATTAGAAGCTTTGATTTTAGAAAATAATTTAATCAAAAAATATTTACCCAAGTATAATATTTTATTAAAAGATAATAAAACATATCCATATTTAAAGATAACAAATGAGAAAATTCCACAAATAAGTGTAGTTAGAAGTAGAAAGTATTTAGAAGAAAGTACAGAAGCTTATTATTTTGGACCATATCCATTTAATATGAAAGAAATGATAAAGTTGTTACTTTCTGCATTTGATATGCAATATTTTAATATAGATATGTATAATAAGAAAATTATAGGTAATAATTTAAGATATAATAATATAAATAGAAACCTATATTTTGAAAATATTGAAGATGAAAATAAATATATTGAAAATTCAAAAGCAATGATAAATTTTCTTAAAAATAAGGATATGAGTATAATAGATAAATTACATAATGAAATGGTAGAATATTCTGAAAATTTAGAATATGAAAAAGCATTAGTTATTAGAAATAGAATAGAAAAATTAAACTCATTAATAAAAACTCAATTAATAGAGCATAGCCAACAAGTTGATGAAGATGTATTTGTATTAACTAATGTAGGTAATAATATATTTATTTGTATATTAAATATTAGAGATGGTAAAATTATTGGTAAAAATAATATTAGAGTTGATAATAAATATGAAGAACAAGATATATTTGAGACATTATTTTTATCATATTATGATAATAAGAAAATGCCTAAGAATATTATTATAGAAAATAAGTATAAAAGCAAAATTGAAATGCTTGAAAAATATTTTGAAACTGAAAAAAATAAAATAGTTAAGATACATGCTCCTATAATAAAAAGTAGAAGATTAAGTTTACTTGAATTAGGTAAGAAAAATTTAAATTATTATCTTGATGAATATATGAGAAGTGAAAAAGCTATATCTAAAGGTTTAATAGATTTAAAAAATGTTTTAAGTCTTAAAAAAATACCTAAGGTTATAGAATGTTTTGATATATCAAATATACAAGGTAAAGATGCTGTTTCAGCCATGAGTGTTACGGTTAATGGTAAGGCAGATAATAAGAGATATAGACATTTTAAGATTACTGTAAAAGATACTCCTGATGATTTTATGATGATGAGAGAAACTCTTACTAGAAGATACTCAAAACTTGAAATTGATGAGTTACCTGATGTAATTTTAATTGATGGTGGTAAGGGTCAATTAGGAGTTGCAGTAGAAGTATTAAAAGAATTAGAAAAAATTGATTTTGTAGATATAATTAGTATAGCTAAGAAAGAAGAATTAATTTTTAAGGCAGAAGAAAGTGAGCCTTATAGATTTGATAGAAATGATGAAGCTTTAAAAATATTAATTAGAACTAGAGATGAAGTACATAGATTTGGTATAACTTATCATAGAAAATTAAGATCAAAAAGGAATATAAAATCAGTTTTAGATGAAATAAGAGGAATAGGCCCAAAAAGAAAAAAAGAATTAATATTGAAATTTGGAAGTGTTAAAAACATTTTAGAGGCAAGTGAAAAAGAACTGTTAGAAATAGTTCCATTAAATGTAGTGCAAGAAATAAAAAAAAATTAGAATTTTGCATTTTGACATTTTATGTTGTATAATATAACAGTACGGAAAAAACAAATAGGAGGAAGCAATGAGTAATTATATTTTGGAAATGCTTAATATAAGAAAAGAATTCTTCGGTGGTAAAATCGTTGCAAATGATGATATTACACTAAAAATACAAACTGGAGAAATTCATGCTATCGTCGGTGAAAATGGAGCTGGGAAATCAACATTAATGAAAATTTTAAATGGATTATATGATCCAACATCAGGTAAAATTTTTTATAAGGGGAATGAAGTTACTATAGATACACCAACTGAAGCTGCAAAACTTGGTATAGGAATGGTTTATCAACATTTTATGTTAGTTGAAACATTAACTGTTGCCGAAAATATGGTTTTAGGATTTGAACCGTCAAAAAATAAGATATTTTTTGATTTAGAAACAGCAAGAAAAAAAGTTATGGAAGTTTCTGAAAAATATGGATTAAATATAGATCCAGATGCAAAAGTAGGAGATTTATCTGTTGGTATACAACAAAGAATTGAAATTTTAAAAATCTTATTTAAAGGTGCTGAATTATTAATTTTTGATGAACCAAGTGCTGTTTTAACTCCACAAGAAGTTATAGAGTTATATGGAATTATGCGTAATTTAATTAAAGAGGGTAAAACAATAATATTTATTACACATAAATTACAAGAAGTACTAGATTTATCAGATAATATCACAGTTATACGTCGTGGAAAAGATGTAGGTAATTTAAAAACAAGTGAAGCAACAAAAACAGTAATAGCAAATATGATGGTAGGAAGAGAAGTTCTATTTGATATTAAAAAAGAAAAAGTTGAAATAGGAAAACCTTTAGTTAAGGTAGAAAATATAGTTGCTTTAAATGATCAAGGTGCTAAAAAAGTAAAAGGAGTATCTTTTGAAATTAAAGAAGGTGAAGTACTTGGTATAGCAGGGGTTGAAGGTAATGGTCAAACTGAACTTATTGAAGTATTAGCTGGACTTAGAAAAGCACAAGAAGGAACATATAGTATTGATGGTGTAGAATTAGTTAATACTAGTCCTAGAAATATTAGATTATCTGGACTTTCACATGTACCTGAAGATAGACATAAAAGAGCTACTATAGATGAGTTTACAGTAAATGAAAACTTAATCTTAGGAGATATGGATAAATATGTAAATAAAGGTATAATAAACTTTAATACAGTTCTTAAAAATACTAAGGAAATGATAGAAAAATATGATATAAGACCTGTTGATGGAACTGTAATATATGGTGGATTATCTGGTGGAAATCAACAAAAAGTTGTTATAGCTAGAGAATTAGAAAAAGAAAATAAATTTATTATAGCATCTCAACCTACAAGAGGAGTAGATATAGGTGCGATAGAAATGATACATAATACAATATTACATGAAAGAACTAAAGGGAAAGCTATACTTGTTGTATCCGCTGAACTTACAGAAGTTATGACATTAAGTGATAGAATAGCTGTTATGTATTCTGGTAAAATAGTTGGGTTATTAGATAGAAAAGATGCCACTATGGAAAAATTAGGAATATTAATGGCAGGAGGTAAATTAGATGAGTAAATTTAAAAAGACATTTTATAATATTTTACCATCATTATTAGCTGTAATTATAGCTTTATTTGCTGGAGCTTTAATAATGATGTCAAGAGGAGTTAATCCTATTGAAGCTTATGCTGCAATGTTTAAGAGTTCTTTATATCAATCATCTCCTAAGTTTCCATTTAATGGTCTTGCAAAGACATTAGTTTTTGCTACACCATTAATGTTCTCTGCTATAGCAGTAATGATAGCTTTTAAAGCAGGATTATTTAATATAGGAGTACAAGGACAATTAGTAGCTGGAGGATTAGGGGCAGTAATTTCAGGTACATTTATTACTAGATATTTAGATAGCTTTGGTATTTTAAATATATTAATATGTTTATTCTTTGCTGCATTATTTGGATTTTTATGGGCATCACTTGCAGGATTCTTGAAATCAAAATATAATATACATGAAGTAATTAGTACTATAATGTTAAATTATATTATGATTAATTTACAAAGATATTTAATAAATCCATCAAATGGACCTTTAAAAGATCCAACTACAAATAATAACATTACTGAAAAAGTATTTGAAGCATCAAGATTACCTTTGTTTTTCTATGAACAAACTAAACAAAATTTAAATCTTGGGTTTATTATAATAATAGTGTTAATTATAGCTTCATATTTCTTCTTTGAAAAAACAAGACTTGGATATGAAATTAAAGCAGTAGGATTTAATCCAACTTCTTCTGAAAATGCAGGGATTAATCCTAAATTAGTAGCATTTATAGCTATGGGACTTGCAGGAGCAGTTGCAGGTTTAGGTGGAGCTGAAAGAGTTTTAGGTGGTGCTGCTGAATATAGATATACAGATTTTATTATGGGTGATTATGGATTCACTGGTCTAGCGATAGCTTTATTAGGTAAAAATAATCCTATAGGAATATTCTTTGCGGCTATATTTTATGCTTCGCTTGAAATTGGTGGACAAACTTTACAAAGACAATTTAATATAGATAAAGAAATAGTATTCATTATTCAAGCATTGATAATTATATTAGTTGCTGCTGAGAACTTATTTAAGTATCTTTTAAATAAGAGAAAGGGGAAATAGATGGAAGCACTAAAAATAATATTAATACAAACAATTAAGGTTGCTCCTCCAGTTTTAATTACTGCAGTTGGAGCTTGTTTATCAGAATTATCAGGGGTTACTAACATTGGTCTTGAAGGAATGATGCTTACAGGTGCATTTACAGCAGCTGTTGTAAATTATTTCACAGGTAATCCGTATTTAGCTATAGTTTGTGGTATGTTTGTTGGAGCTATAATGTCATTAATACATGCAGTAATAAGTATACATTTAAAAGGTGAGCAAATTATAAGTGGGGTTGCAATTAACTTATTTGCAGTTGCAGTAACTTCATATTTAGTTAAAGTAATATTTAAAGCTTCTGGATCTACTCCAGCTGCTTCAAGTCATCCTAATAATACTTTAATAATTTGTTTGATTTATGCCTTAGCAATACTTTCATATTTCTTAGTATTTAAGACAATATTTGGACTTAGATTAAGAGCAGTTGGGGAACACCCATTAGCTGCTGATACTGTAGGTATAAATGTATATAAATATAGATATATAGGAGTTTTACTTTCAGGTGTATATGCAGGACTTGGAGGGGCATATATGACTACAGTAATACTTTCAAACTTTACAAATAATATGTCAGCTGGGCGTGGATTTATGGCGTTAGCTGCTATGATATTTGGTAGATGGAACCCATTAGGTGCAATACTTGCTAGTTTATTGTTTGCGTTTGGACAAGCAGTTTCAGACTTTACAAAAGCAAGTGGTGGAAGTGTACCACAAGAATTTTTAGCTATGATACCGTATCTTTTAACTTTAATTGCATTAGTAATGTTCGGACGTAAATCAAGAGCACCTAAGGCAAGTGGAAAACCTTACGAAAAATAGTTAAAATATTATATGTTTTAAAAATTTTCTTTTGAAAATTTTAAAATAAGGGTATTGCTTTTTAAGTGAAAAAAAGGTATAATTAAATGCAACAAATATTTAGGAGGAATTTTAAATGAAAAAATTATTTGGAATTTTTACAGTTTTATTAACTTTCATTTTTGTTCTATCATGTGGAGCAAAAACTGAAAACTCATCTGCTGATCAACCAGCTAAAAAAATAGCTATTGTTTATTCAACAGGTGGAAAAGGAGATAAATCATTTAATGATTCATCATTTAGAGGAATGGAAAAAGCTAAAGCAGAATTAGGAATCGAATTCTCAGAATACGAACCTAAAGATCCTTCAGTAGAAGCTAAAAACCAATTAACTGAATATGCTCAAACAGGAGAATATGAATTAATAATTGGTGTTGGATATACTATGAAAGAATCAGTAGAAGCTGTTGCAGCTGAATATCCTAATCAAAAATTTGCTTTAATAGATGATGTTATCGAAGGAAAAGACAATGTAGCTTCATTAATGTTCAGAGAACAAGAAGGAGCATTCTTAACAGGTGCTTTAGCAGCTATGATGACAAAAACTAACGTTTTAGGATTTGTAGGAGCAGTAGAAGCTCCAGTTATTCATAGATTTGCTACAGGATTTATTCAAGGAGCAAGACACGTTAATCCTGATATAACAATATTATCAGCTTACATAAATGGTTCTAATCCTTTCAATGATCCAGTTGCTGGAAAACAATTATCAGAAAGCTTAATAGCTCAAAACACTGATATAGTTATGCACGCAGCAGGAGCTAGTGGAGCAGGAGTATTTAAAGCAGCACAAGAAAAAAATGTATACGCTATAGGAGTTGACTCTAATCAAGATGCTGAAGCTCCTGGAATAATTTTAACTTCAATGGTTAAAAATGTTGACGTAGCAGTTTTTGAAACTATTAAAGCTGTTCTTGAAGGAAACTTTAAATCAGGTGTTCAATACTTTGGTATTGCTGAAGATGGAGTTGGAATTACTGAATTAGAATTTACTAAAGATTTAATTGGACAAGAAAATATTGACAAATTAGATGCTTTAAAAAATGAAATTAAAGAAGGTAAAATTAAAGTTGATGAAAACGGTCCTTTAAAATAGGATAAATAAAATCAGGACTTAGGTCCTGATTTTTATTAACTATATTGACAAATTATTGAAATAGAGGTAAAATGATATAGAAATAATAAATAAATATTATTAATACACTTAGTTGCAATAAATTCAACCTAAGTTAAAAAAAACAGGAATTATTTTTCCTGTTTTTTTGTCTGGAAAGTAAATTAATAATATTAGATTAATATATGAAAGGAATTGTTATGAGAGTTGTTGATATTATTCAAAATAAAAGAGATGGTTTTGAATTAAGTACTGAAGAAATAAGATTTATATTAAACGAGTACATGCAAGAAAAAGTTCCTGAATATCAAATTGCATCATTTTTAATGGCAACATATTTTCAAGGAATGACAGATAGAGAATTAGTTGATTTTACAATGGCTATGAGAGATTCAGGTGATATTATTGAATTTCCTAAAATTGACAAATTTTTAGTTGATAAACATAGTACTGGTGGGGTAGGAGATAAAGTTACTGTTGTACTTGCTCCATTACTTGCATCATTAGGTATGGCGACAGCTAAATTATCAGGAAAAGGATTAGGGCATACTGGAGGAACTATAGATAAGTTTGAATCTATAGACGGTTTTAACTTTTCAAATACTAAGGAAGAATTATCTGAAATTGCTATGAAAACTGGAATAGGTTTAATGGGATCTAGTGATAAGATAGTTCCACTTGATAAAAAAATATATGCTTTAAGAGATGTTACAGCTACTGTACCATCAATACCATTAATTGCAAGTAGTATAATGAGTAAAAAATTAGCTATACAAAATGACGTAATCATACTAGATGTTAAAGTTGGTGATGGTGCATTCATGAAAACTATTGAAATTGCAAGAGAACTTGCAAAAAGAATGGTTGCAATAGGTAAAGGTACTAATAGACAAGTTAAGGTTGTTTTATCTAATATGGATGAACCTTTAGGACATAATATTGGTAACGCATTAGAAATAATAGAGGGGATAGAAGCCTTAAAAGGGAATATATCTGCCGATTTAAAAGAAGTAGTATATACAATAGTTTCACTTGCATTAAAAGCTAAAGGTGATATTAAAGAGTTATCAGAAGGAAAACAAATTATTGATGATATTATTAAAACTGGTAAACCATTAGAATTTTTTGCTAAATTCATTAAAGAAAGTGGAGGAAATCCAGAAATAGTAAATGACTATAAATTACTTCCTACAGCTAAAAACTGTTTAGAAGTTAAATCAATATCTTCTGGAATAGTAACTAAAATAAAAACTGAAGAAATAGGTAAGGCAGCTATGGTTATAGGTGCAGGAAGAGAAACTAAGGATTCTATTATAGATCATGCAGTTGGAATAAGTATACTTAAAAAAGTAGGAGATAAAGTAGAAAAAGATGAAGTTATTGCTAAGATTTACTATAATGATGCAAGTAGAGTAAATACTTCAAAAGAAATGGTAATTGAATCATATGTTATTGGAAATGAAAAATTAGAAGTAATAACACCAATATTAGATATTATAGAATAAAAAATAGGAGGAATAATTATGTTAAATATTGCGAAATATATTGACCATACAGTATTAAAAGCTACAACTAAATCATGTGAAATTAAAAAACTTTGTGAGGAAGCAAAAGAATATGGATTTTATTCTGTTTGTGTAAATGGTTGTTACGTTAAAGAAGCAAAACAATTATTAGAGGGTAGTGAAGTTAAAATTGCAGCAGTAGTTGGATTTCCATTAGGAGCAATGACTAAAGATGCTAAAGTTTTTGAAGCAAAAGAAGCTATTTCAAATGGAGCAAATGAAATAGATATGGTAATTAATGTTGGTAAATTACTAGAGGGAGATTCTAAATACGTAGAAGATGAAATTCGTGCTATTAAAGAAGCTATAGGAAGTAATGTATTAAAAGTAATAATTGAAACTTGTTATTTAAATGACGAACAAAAAATATTAGCTTGTGAATTATCATTAAATGCTAATGCTGATTTCGTTAAAACATCAACTGGATTTGGTACAGGAGGTGCTACATTTGAAGATGTAATTTTAATGAAAAAAGTTGTAGGAGATAAAGCAGAAGTTAAAGCAAGTGGTGGAGTTAAGAGTTTAGAAACTGCTGAAAAATATGTAGAAATAGGAGCTACTCGTTTAGGTACAAGTTCAGGAGTTGAAATTTTAACTGGAGCTAAAGCAGATCCAACAAAATATTAATATAAGGAGTGATGTACCATGGCAACGGCACATATAGGAGCAACAAAAGGGGAAATAGCTGAAACGATACTATTACCAGGAGATCCACTAAGAGCAAAATATATAGCTGAAACATTTTTAGAAGATGTAGTAAAATATAATGATGTAAGAGGAATGTTAGGATTTACTGGAACATATAAAGGGAAAAGAATATCTGTACAGGGGACTGGTATGGGAGTACCGTCAATAGGAATATATATACATGAATTAATAAATGAATTTGGAGTAAAAAATTTAATAAGAATTGGAACTGCTGGTTCAACTAATGCTGATGTTAAAATCAGAGATGTAGTTGTAGCTTTATCAGCATCTACTGATTCAGCAATTAATAAATTGAGATTTAATGGAGCAGATTATGCACCTACTGTAAGTTCTAATTTATTATTTAAAGTATATGAAATGGCTAAAACTAAAGGTATAAATTTAAAAGCTGGAAATATTTTGACTAGCGATACTTTTTATTATGATAATATAGATGAGTGGAAGAAATGGTCTGAATTTGGTGTTTTATGCGTTGAAATGGAAACATCTCAATTATATACTACGGCAGCTAAATTTAATGTTAATGCTTTGACATTATTAACTATAAGTGATTCATTGGTTACAGGTGAAACTACTACAGCAGAAGAAAGACAAATCACTTTTAATGAAATGATTACTTTAGCATTAGATTCTGCAATCACATTTTAAGGAGTAATATGAATAGATATAGTGAACAAGAAATTAGAAAATATATTGAAAAGGCTAATAATTTATTAGAAAAATCTTATAGCCCTTATTCTAAATATAAAGTGGCAGCTGTTATGGTAGATAGTGATGGAACATTACATGAGGGTGTAAATGTTGAAAACGCATCATATGGACTTACTATATGTGCAGAAAGAAATGCCATAGCTTCAGCAGTTACTAAAGGAATGAAAAAAATTGATTTAATAGTAATCACTGGAGATGTAGAAAAACCAATTAGCCCTTGTGGAATGTGTAGACAATTTATTAGAGAATTTGCTAAAAAGGATACATTAATTGTACTTGGATCATTAAGATCAAATGATTATATTTTATGGACTGTTGAAGATATGATACCATATTCTTTTGGTCCTGAAGATTTAGATAAATAAAAATGCCCTAGGGCATTTTTTATTTTATTTGCATGATAATTTAATTAGTACTTGATTTTATTATGTTTGGTATGTTAAAATAATAGAAATAACTAAAGAGAGGTAAAGAAAGTGAAAGATTGGGAAGCAGGAATAGTAAGAAAGATTATTACGGAAGAACAATTAAAATCAAGAATAGAAGAATTAGGAGAACAAATTACTAATGATTATAAAGATGATGATGCAGAGTTTATTGTTGTTGGTATATTAAAAGGTTCTATACTATTTATGGCAGATTTAATTAGAAAAATAAGATTACCTTTAAAAATAGATTTTATGGAAGTTTCTAGCTATGGAGATAGTTTTGAAACAACTAAAGATGTTAAAATTATTAAAGATTTAGATTATTCAGTAAGAGGTAAGAATGTATTAATAGTGGAAGATATTATAGATTCAGGATTAACTTTAAAGAAAGTTTTACAACTTATTGGTAAAAGAGGACCTAAGAATGTAATTTTATGTACTTTACTTGATAAAGTAACTAAAAGAGAAGTTGATATTGACATACAATATACTGGATTTGAAATACCTAATGAGTTTGTCTTAGGTTATGGATTAGATTTTATACAAGAATATAGAAATATTCCATATATTGGAGTAATGGATTTAGAAAAATATGAAAAAGAAAAGAAATAGTGAAGAACACAAGCATAAGAAGAAATTTGGACAAAATTTTTTAGATGATAAAATATTATTAGAAAAAATAAAAGAAGTAACTAATATTAATGCTAATGACAATATTATTGAAATAGGTCCAGGTATAGGATTTTTAACATCAATGATATTAGAAAGTGGAGCTAAATTAACATCTTTTGAAATTGATAATGATTTAATACCAATTTTAAAGAAAAAATTTGAAAATTATGATAATTTTGAATTAATACATGTTGATTTTCTTTTATATAATCTTGAAAATATTATGGAAAAAGATAAAGAATATAGAGTTATAGCTAATATTCCTTACTATATTACTGCACCGATTATAAATAAGCTTTTAGAATTTAAAGATAACATTAAAGATATATATTTAATGGTTCAAAAAGAGGTTGGTGAAAGACTTAATTTTGAGAAAAATACTAGTAATAGAGGTGTATTTACTCATGTTGTTGGATTTCATTCTAAAGTAGAGTATTTATTTACTGTGGAAAAAGAATTTTTTGATCCAGTCCCTAAAGTTGATTCAGCTTTTATTAGAATTATTATAGATAAAGAAGAAAAATATTCTAAATTAATTTCTTTTGAAAAATATTTGAAATATGTTAAATCAAGCTTTGTTTCTAAAAGAAAAAGTATTTCTAATAATTTAAAAGCTATAGGCATATCTAAAGATATTACAGAAAATACATTAGAAATTATTGGAAAGAATAAGAATAGTAGAGCTGAAGAATTATCAATAGAAGATTTTATAAATTTGATTAATATTATAGAAAAGGAATAAATATGCAAAGTTACGAATATATTATTAGTACAGATAAATACAATATTGATTTTATAAATAAAGTTGTAGAAGCCTATGAGGGTTTGGCTATAATAAGAACTCTTGATAGAAAAGAGGGATTAATAAAATTATTGACTAATACTTATTTTATAAATGATGTTAATTTATTAATTGATAAATTTATAAAAAATGGTATAGAAATGACAATACTTGAAGAAAGAATATGGAAAGGAGAACTATAATGCAAGATTATTACTTAGAATTAGTAAATTTTTGGTTGGAAAATTTAACAGGATCAAGAGAAAATTATGAAATTACAGTTCAAGTTAAAGAGAAAAATTATTATATTGATATATTTGCAAATAAGAATGAAATAGGGAAAATTATAGGTAAAAATGGTAAAATAATTACTAGTTTAAGAAACCTTGTGGGTTCAATTGCAAACAAGAATAAAGATAATGTAACTTTAAAAGTAAACGAAAAAATTATTTAGTTAAAAAGTCTAGTAAAATAGACTTTTTTTAGTTTGTAAAACACCATAAACTGTGGTATAATTTTTATATAAAATATATTATGTAAGGGAGTTTTTATTATGGGAAATAAGATTACAAAAGGAATATATCCAGAATTAGTATTTGAATTTTTTGAAAAAATTTCTGAAATACCAAGAGGATCAGGTAAAGAAAAACAAATTAGTGATTGGTTAGTTAATTTTGCAAAAGAAAGAAATCTTGAAGTACATCAAGATAAATATCATAACGTAATAATTAAGAAAAATGCAACATCAGGATATGAAAAATATCTTCCTGTAATTATACAAGGTCATATAGATATGGTTTGGGAAAAGAATAAAGATGTTAATTTTGATTTTGAAACACAAGGTATTAAATTAAAAGTAGAAGATGGATTTTTAAAAGCAGATGGAACTACTCTTGGTGCAGATAATGGTATAGCTGTTGCAATGGCACTTGCTTTATTAGATTCTAAAGATATAGAACATCCAGCTTTAGAAATACTTTTAACTTCAGATGAAGAAGTTAATATGAGTGGAGCTGAAAATCTTGATGTAACTAAATTAAGTGCTAAAAAAATGCTTAATCTTGATACAGAAGAAGTTGGAGCTATTTATGTAAGTAGTGCTGGAGGAGCATCTATTAAATTAAGAACTGAAGTTGATAATTTTGAATTAAAGTCAGATGATAATATATATTCATTAGAAATTTTAGGGTTAAAAGGTGGACATTCTGGAGCAGAAATACATTTAAAATTAGGTAATTCAATTAAAATATTAATGGAAGCTTTAAAACATCTTGAATTAAAACTAAACTATGAATTAATCATGTTTGATGGTGGTAATAAAGATAATGCTATACCTAGGGAAGCTATTGCATATATTGCAACTAAGGCTTCAAAGGAAGAAATTACTGAATTAATGGATAAATTTATCGATGTTAAAGTTGATGAATATAAGGAAGAAGAAACAAATTTAAGATATGAATTAAATGATTTAACAGATAGAACATTAAGAAAAATATCTGAAAGAGACACTAGAAAAGTCGTAGCTTTATATAATGAATTTCCTCATGGAGTAAGAACTATGAGTAAAAATATTGAAGGATTAGTACAAACTTCATTAAATTGTGGAGTATTAAAAACAGAAACAATAGGTAATAAAACAATATTTAGAGTAAATTCATTATTAAGAAGTTCAAATATAAAGGAATTAGATGAATTACAAGAATTTTTAATAGAATTAGGTAAAAAATATGAAACTTATGGAGAAAAAGTTCCATCATTTTATCCATGGGAATATAAGGAAGATTCAACTTTAAGGGAACTTGCTACTAAAGTATTTAAAAATAAATATGGAAGAGATATTGAAATTAAAGCAATACATGCAGGACTTGAATGTGGTATGTTTACAGAAAAAATAAAAGATTTAGATGTAATTTCATTTGGTCCGAATATATTTGGAGCACATACTCCTGATGAAAAAATGGAAATAGAAAGTGTAGCTTTAACATGGGATTACCTATTACAAATTTTAAAAGAATATAATTTAGTTGATTAGTTATGAAAAAATTAAAAATTGAAGAAATTGTTGTTGTTGAGGGAAGAGATGATGTAACTAGATTATCTCAAGTAATAGATGCAACAATAGTACAGTTAAATGGAAGTACTGGTCTTAGTAAAGAAAAAATATCATACATTAATGAATTATCAAAAAGAAAGGATATTTTACTTTTTACTGACCCTGATTTTACTGGAAAAAAAATAAGAGAAAAGATAAATAAAAATATTGAGGGTAAAGTCATTAATATATATGTTTCCAGGGAAGAGGCTACAAGAAATGGGAATGTAGGTGTTGAAAATATTAATAATAAAAAAATATATGATATATTTAGTGAGTATTTATCTAATAAATTAGTAAGTAATGATAATAAAGAGAAATATGTTTATAATATAGATAAGTTACTTGAAAATGGTTTAATAGGAGATAAATTATCTAAATTAAAAAGAGAAATTATAGGGGATATATTAAAAATAGGTTACTATAATTCCAAAGGATTATTGTCAATGTTAAATTGTATGAATATATCATATGCTGACTTTGAAAATGCAGTACTTATGATGAATAAAAAAATAGATAAAAAAGAAAAAGTAGGCATTATTTTTGGTAAATTTATACCATTACATATGGGACATGTAAATTTCATTAAATATGCTTCAAATGAAGTAGATAAATTGCATGTGTTATTGTGTGTTGAAAGAGATAGAGATTTTAATTTATTAATTAATTCAAGATTACCAAAAATCTTAACTGAAAATGATAGATTATATTATTTGAAAAAAGAAGTAGAAATGCTACCTAATGTTGAAGTTCATATATTAAGAGAAGAGGGAATAGCATATTATCCTAATGGTTGGAAAGATTGGACAGATAGAGTAGCTAAATTACTTAAGGAAAATAATATTAAGATTAATACAGTTTTTACAAATGAGATAGAAGATAAAAGTAATTATGAAAAATATTTTGTGAATAATGAAGTATTTTCAAAAGAATTAGATGTACATTTAATAGATCCTAAAAGATTTGAATACAATGTTTCATCAACAAAAATAAGAAATGATTTTGAAAGATATAAAGCATATTTACCTAAGGCGTTACAAGATTTTTTTAAGAGGTAAAAAAATGATAAAAAAAGTTGACAAATACTGTATCTTATGCTAGAATTAAAAAGCTGATATAAAATCAGTATCTGTATTACCAATACAAATTTTTATATTGGGAGGAATGAAAATGAGAGTACAAGTTATTTTAGAATGCACTGAAACAAAGTTAAGACATTATGTTACAACTAAGAACAAAAAAACTCATCCTGAAAGAATTGAGTTAAGAAAATACAACCCAGTGTTGAAAAGATATTCTCTATATAGAGAAGTAAAATAATTATTTAAAATAGGCCAGTAGTTCAATGGTAGAGCGTCGGTCTCCAAAACCGAATGTTGTAGGTTCGAGTCCTATCTGGCCTGCCATTTTAAGAATATGGAGTTAATATATGAAAAAAGAGAAAATGAATTTATTGAATCAAATAATAGCTGAGTATAAACAAGTACAATGGCCAAGTAAGGCTGAAGTGTTTCAAGTTACTATAGTAGTATTATTAATAACTTTATTTGTTTCTTTGATGATATTAATATTTGATTTTAGCTTTACAACATTTATGGGTAGATTTTCAAGTATTGTAAAATCACTATTTAGTTAGGGGGCTGAAGACTAATGATAATAGAAAATAAAGAATATGTTAAAAAATGGTATATAATTCATACTTATTCAGGATACGAAAAAAAAGTAAAAACTGATTTAGAAAAAAGAATTATGTCAGAAAATTTAAATGATAAAGTTTTTAGAATATTAGTACCTGAAGAAAAAGTATTTGAAGAAAAAAAAGGTAAAATGGTACCAGTGTTTAGAAAAATATTTCCTAGTTATGTACTAGTTGAGATGTTAGCTTTTAGAGATGCGACTGAAGATTCTGTAAGTTACAGAGTAGATAGTAGAGCATGGTATATAATACGTAATACTAATGGTGTTACAGGGTTTGTTGGTGTTGGTTCTGATCCATTACCAATGGATGAAAAGGAAGTTGAAGACATATTTAGCAAAATGAGTAATGAAGATTTTCAAGAAAAATCAAATTATGAAATTGGAGATTATGTTAAGACTTTAGATGGTATAGAGGGAACAGTTGAGCATATAGACTATATTGCTAAACAAGTTAAAATAGTAATTCAAGTAGGAAGTAGACCTACTACATTAACTTTAGGATTAAATGAAGTTACTAAATTTTAGAATTATATAGTAATAAAAGTGGGAGATTT
Source organism: Streptobacillus ratti (assembly GCF_001891165.1). Taxonomy (NCBI): domain Bacteria; kingdom Fusobacteriati; phylum Fusobacteriota; class Fusobacteriia; order Fusobacteriales; family Leptotrichiaceae; genus Streptobacillus; species Streptobacillus ratti. The sequence continues at coordinate 19,363 of NZ_LKKW01000006.1, forward strand.
AATATTCAGTTACCACAAAGGAGGAAAATAGAAAATGGCTAAAAACAATAAAGAAGTCGTGGATAAAGTAAAATTACAATTAAGTGCTGGTAAAGCAAATCCTGCACCACCAGTTGGGTCAGCATTAGGACCAAAAGGAATTAATATTCCTGAATTTTGTAAACAATTTAATGCACAAACACAAGATAAACCTGGGTTTATAATTCCAGTAGAAATTTCAATCTATGCAGATAGAAGCTTTAGTTTTGTTTTAAAAACACCACCTGCATCAGATTTATTAAAGAAAGCTGCAAAAGTTGAAAAAGGAGCACAAAACTCTGTTAAAGATGTAGCTGGAAAAATTTCAAAAGCTCAATTACAAGAGATTGCTGAAACTAAAATGCCAGATTTAAATGCTGGAACAGTAGAATCAGCTATGAATATTATTGCTGGAACAGCAAGAAGTATGGGAATTAAAATAGAAGACTAATAATATGAAATTAAGTGGGAGATAAAAATTTCAATTACCACAAAGGAGGAAAAAAATAATGTCAAAAAAAGGGAAAAGATATAGTGAAATTTCTCAAAAAGTAGATAAATTAAAAATCTACACACCAGAAGAAGCTTTAGAATTAGTGTTTGACACAAAAAGTGCAAAATTTGTAGAAACAGTTGAATTAGCAATTAGATTGGGAGTAGATCCAAGACATGCAGATCAACAAGTTAGAGGTACAGTTATTTTACCTCATGGAACTGGAAAAACAATTAAAATTTTAGCAATAACTTCAGGAGAAAATATTGATAAAGCATTAGCAGCTGGAGCAGATTTTGCTGGAGATGAAGAATATATTAATAAAATTTCTGCAGGATGGATGGATTTTGATTTAGTTATAGCAACTCCAGACATGATGCCTAAATTAGGAAAATTAGGAAGAATTTTAGGAACTAAAGGATTAATGCCTAATCCTAAATCTGGAACTGTAACAACTAATGTTGCTCAAACAGTTGAAGAATTTAAAAAAGGTAAAGTTGCATTTAAAGTTGATAAATTAGGATCAATTCACTTACCAATAGGAAAAGTAAATTTTGAAAAAGAACAAATAGTTGAAAACTTTAAAGTTGCTTTAGGACAAATAATTAAATTAAAACCTGCTGCATCAAAAGGACAATACTTAAGAACAGTTGCAATCTCATTAACTATGGGACCTGGAATTAAAATTGATCCATTATTAGCAGCTGGATTTTCAAGCAAATAATTAAGAAAATATATAGGAGAAGACGTAAAGTCTTCTTTTTTTTGTTATTAAATTTGGATAAATTAAAAAGAATTATTTCTAATAATAGAAACAATTCCTTTTTATGTTTTATATATCTTTTCCAAATAAATATTCTTTACTTTCGCTATATTCTATTTCTATACCATGTTTGATAAAATGTTGATTGATTATTGAATATATTAAAGGGTCTACTGTTGTTGTAATTCTACTACCATCTAAATTTTTTATTTGAAGACAACTAGAACCACAAGCATCTTTTAATGATAGTTTATACCCATATTCAAATAGTAATTTATTAGCTTCAATTATATAATCAAATATAATTGCCATTATTTTGTACCGAAGATTCTATCTCCAGCATCTCCTAATCCAGGATAAATATATTTATCTTTATTTAATCCTTTGTCAATTGAAGCGATATATAAATCAACATCATCATGTTTATCTTTTATAGCAAGTATTCCCTCTGGTGCAGCTATAATTGATAATATAGAAATATTTTTAACACCTAATGATTTTAAATAGTCTATAGTATAAATTATAGAACCACCTGTTGCAAGCATTGGGTCAACAATTAATACTTTACTTTCCACAACATTAGAAGGCATTTTAGCATAATAATATACAGGTTCAAATGTTTCTTCATTTCTATATACTCCTAAATGTCCAACTTTTGCATTAGGTATATGTGCAAGTAGTGCATCAACCATACCTAATCCAGCTCTTAATATAGGGACTATAGTTACTGGTTCATCTAATACTTGAGTAATTGTTTCTTGTATAGGTGTTTTGACTGTAATATTTTTTAATTTTAAATCTTTTGTAGCCTCGTAAACCATAAGTGATGCAATTTCATTTAAACTTTCTCTAAATAATTTTGTATCAGTGTCTACATTTCTTAAAATTGATAATTTGTGGCTTATTAATGGGTGTTTATATTCAAAAATTGCCATAATATTCCTCCTATTTATTGTGGTTTAAAAAAACAGAATTACTGAAAGAGTAATTCTGTAGTATATTATAAATTGTATTTTTTCTTAAATTTATCAACTCTTCCAGTTTCATCAACAAATTTGAACTTCCCTGTATAAAATGGGTGAGAAGTTGAGCTTATTGCAACTTTAATTACTGGATATTCTTGTCCTTCAAATTCAACAGTTTCTTTAGCTGATTTAGTAGATTTTCCTAAAAATCTTTCACCATTACTTGTATCTTCAAAAACAACTAGTCTGTATTCTGGGTGTATACCTTTTTTCATGTTACGGACTCCTTTCATAAAATTTATATAATTTATGAATATATTATAACACTTATATTTGTGTATAAATATACAAATGAGTAGCTTATGCGTTTAAAGATTGAACTTTAGTAGCTAATCTTGATTTAGTTCTTGAAGCAGTATTTTTTTTCATTACACCTTTTGTTACTGCTTTATCAAGCTCTTTATAAGCTACAGATAATGCTGCCTTAGCATCATCAATATTTTTAGAATCTATTGCTACTAATACTTTTTTAACAAAAGTTTTAACTCTACTTGTGATTGCTTGATTTCTTAATCTATTTCTTTCACCAATAACGATTCTTTTTTTAGATGATTTAGTATGTGCCATTCTGTTTTCCTCCTTTATACACAATTTAACAAGTTATTTTAACATTTTTAGCAATTAAAATCAAGTCTTTTTTTATTGAAATATATTTGATATAATTTTATTAGGTGAAAATATGATAGAAAAAATATATAGTAGATTATATTCTGATTATAATTTTGAAAAAAGAGAAAATCAGATTAATATGTCTAATACAATAAAAAAAGGTATAGATAATAATACTCCTGTATTACTTGAAGCTGAAACAGGTTCTGGTAAGACTTTAGGGTATTTGATACCTACAATAGATTTTGCATTAAAGGAAATGAAAAACATTGTAATTTCTACTAACACTTTAAATCTTCAAGATCAAATCTTAAATAAAGAATTACCACTTTTGAAACAATTATTTGGAGAAAAAATGAAATATACTTTAATTAAAGGAAGAAATAACTATATCTGTAAAAGAAAATTACAAGATTTAATTATGAAATCTAATGATGAAAAGTATGTAGATTTAATTGAAGCAGTAAAATCTTCTCTAAGTGGAGATAGAAGTGATATTAAATACAAGATAAATAACGAATTATGGAATGAGATAAAGTCTGATAAGGATAGTACATTTTCTACAAAATGTCCTTATTACAAATCTTGTTATTTTTATTCTACAAGAAATAAGAATGAACATTGTAATATTTTTATAGTCAATCATCATATTTTATTACTTGATCATATTATTAAACAGAATAACAATACAGGACTTATACCTAAATATGATTTAGTAGTTATTGATGAAGCACATAATCTTGAAAGTGTTGTTAGAAAATATTTTTCAATGACTTTTAATTTTAAGGAAGTATTTAAGATTATAGGGAAGTTGTATTCTAATAATGTTAAAGATATTGAAAATGCTGGTTTAATTGCTAAAATAATAGTTAATATTTCTAATAATTCTAATGATTTTTTTATTGATGACTTAAAGGAAATATTTTTTTCTAATATAGATAATATTTATTATTCTTTAGTTGAATTAAGAAAAAAAATAGTTGAAAAATATACTAATTTAAATCAGGTTGGTATATTAACTAATGACATGTATGATTTAAATGTTACTAGTATTTTAGATAAAATATTTAGTAGTAATTTAATTTTAAAAAAAGAGATATGTAGATTAATTAATTTTTTAGAAGAAAGAGATGATTTAGATCAAGATAATTTAAGATTATTTTTGTCAAATACATATAATAATCTGGAAGAACATTTAGATATTTTACAGGAAATATTTGAATTAGATTATGAAAAATATATATATTGGATTAATTTAGATAATGACAATATATTTCCAATTATTAATGCAACACCATATAGTATTTCTAAAGAATTTGGAGAAAACTTTATAGAAAAATTAAGAAAAGTAATATTAATTTCAGCTACATTAACTGTAGGTAGTAATTTTAAGTATATAAAAAATAGTTTAGGATTAACAGATGTAATAGAGGAGAATATACCCTCTGAATTTGATTATTTAAATAATATGAATATATATTTACCTGATGATTTACCCCTACCTAGTGAAAGTAATTTTAATGAAATGGCTACAAAATTTATTCTTGAATATGCTGAAAAGAATAACGGTAAATGTTTTGTCTTATTTACATCATATAAAGATTTAAAGTTTGTTAGTAATTATTTGAATAAGTACAGTAATAGATTAAATGTCTTAACTCAAGGGGAATATGAAATAATAGAACTTATAAGAAAGTTTAGAGAAAAAGAAAATTCTATTTTACTTGGAACTTATAGTTTTTGGGAGGGTGTAGATGTACAAGGGGAAGCACTTAGCAATGTAATAATATTTAAATTACCATTCCAAGCTCCAGATGATCCTATTGTTAGTAGTATTTGTAATAGATTAAATGAACTTAATTCAAATAGTGCTTTTAGAGAATTTCAATTACCTTATGCAGTACTTAAAATGAAACAAGGAGTAGGAAGATTAATAAGATCTAAAGAGGATAAAGGTAATATTATTATTTTAGATAAAAGAATACATAAAAAAAGTTATGGTAAGACTATTTTAAAGTCTTTACCTAAAGGAAATATAGAAATATTAGATGTAGAAGATATATTGTTAAAATAGATTTTAAATAAAATTTATGGTATAATGTATTAATATAATAAGAGTTGAGGTATAGAAATGAAAATTAGTTTTTTAGGGAAAATATTACAAATAAATATATTTGATAATAAAATGGAACAAAAAGAATCTATTTTAAAAAAACTTTTTAAACAAAATGTTAATAGAAGAGTAATAATGTATATTTCTATGGTTGCAGTATTTTTTATGTTTATGTTAATAAATAATAATTCTACTAATTATGCTATAGGAACAATAGCAAAAAAAGATGTTATTGCACATAAAGATGTAAGCTATACCAGAGATATACTTGATGATGAATTAAGAAAAAAAATCAAACAAAATACAACACCTGAGTATGATGAAATAAAAGATGTAGCTAAAAATCAACTAGATAAATTAGAACAATTTTTACAAAATATCAGTCAAATTGATTTAAATAATGATAATGAAATTTTGAAATTTATTAGGACAAATGATTTGAAATTAACTTTACAGGAAGTAAAAACTATAGGTATTAGTAAAAGTGTAAAATATTATCTATTTTTATCTAATGTTTTAGAAGAAATATACAAAAATGGTATTGTACATAAATCAGATTTTAATAAGATTCTTGCAGAAAAACAGATAGTTTTAAGTGATGAAGAAAAAAGACTATTGTTAAATTTCATAGAACCAAATTTAGAAATTAATAAATTTAAAACATTAGCTAAAATAGAAAAAAATATGGAAAACTTAAAGAACAATGTTGTGGTTATTGAAAAAGGAGATATTGTCTTAAAAGAGGGAACACAAATTACAGATTCAATTTATGATAAATTAAAAAATTTAGGCTATGTTAATAAAAGTGATGGATTATATAGGGTAATAGGAGAGATAATATTATTTATAATCTTATCAGGGATATTCTTTAATTATTCAGTTAGATATTTAAAAGAAGAATTTACTTCAAAATCATTCTATCCATTATGGCTGACATTAATTTTTAGTAATAGTATTTATTTGATTTTGTATAATAATAGTAATTTAAAATATTTTGTACCATATCTTTTAACAGCAATTATAGCGAGTGTTCTTGTTAAAAATTGGGTATTTACAATGTCAGTAATAACATTTAACTATATATTTGTTTTAGAAGATTTAAAATGGACATTTGCAGTTATTTTTTTAAGTATGCTAACAATATATATTAATAAATCTGTAATAAGTAGAAATGAAATAGTTAAAAATAGTATATATATAGGAATGATACAAAGTTTAGTAGTATTTTCTATGGGCTTGATTTCAAATATTAATCTTATACAAATTATTCCTAATGTTATTATATCACTTGTATCAGGACTAATTATGGGTATATTTTCTTTAGGATTATTGCCATATTTTGAAAATACATTTAAAATACTTACGGATATTAAATTATTAGAATTATCTAATTTTTCTAATCCATTACTTAAAAATTTATTACTTACAGCACCTGGGACATTTCATCATAGTTTAATGGTAGGAGCTCTTTCAGAAGCAGGAGCAGAAGCAGTAAATGCTAATCCAATATTATGTAGAGTTGCTTCATATTATCATGATATAGGTAAGATGAAAAGACCAGAATATTTTGTTGAAAATCAATATGGTATAGAAAATCCACATAATAATTTAAAACCTACACTTAGTGCCTTAATTATTATATCACATGTTAAAGATGGATATATATTAGGAAAACAATATAACCTACCAGATGAAATATTGGATATTATTTTATCTCATCATGGTAATACTTTAGTACAATATTTTTACTATCAAGCACTTGAAAATAAAGAATCAGTTGTTGAAAGTGATTTTAGGTATGAGGGTCCAAAACCTACTACTAAGGAATCAGGTATAGTAATGCTTGCTGATACTATAGAAGCTGCCATAAGAGCTAATGCTGATAAAAGTACAGAAAATATTGAAAAAATAGTAAGATATTTAATTAAATCAAAAGTTGAAGATGGACAACTTTCAGAATGTGATATGACTATGAATGAAATTGAAAAAGTTACAAAGGCATTTTTAAGTATAATTCGTGGTATATATCATGAGAGAATACAATATAAGAGAGGAAATTAATATGTTAAATTTAGATATCAGTTTTCAAGATATAGTAGATAAAGAATATATTAATGAAGATAAAATATTAGAATTTTCAGAATTTGTAATTAAAAATGAAAGAAAAGATTATTTAGATAAAGAACTATATATATCTCTATTATTAACTGATAACAAAAATATACAAGAAATTAATAAAGAATATAGGGGAAAAGATACACCTACAGATGTTATATCGTTTGCATATAATGAAACTGAAAATTTTGGTGGAGTAGAAGTTGTAGGAGATATTGTAATTTCACTTGATAGAGTTGAAGAACAATGTAAGGAATATAATCATAGTGTGATTAGAGAATTTTATTATGTTTTAGTTCATGGATTACTGCATATATTAGGTTATGATCATATTGAAGAAAATGATAAAAAAATAATGAGAGAAAAAGAAGAATATTATTTATCAGAATTTAATTATACGAGGGAAATATGAAAAATAATAAAAATTCACAGATTGACAGTTTCAATAATGCTATTAATGGAATATTACATTCTATTAAAAGTGAAATTCATATGAAAATACATATATTTTTTGCAATAATGGTTTTAATATTGAGTTTAATAATTGACATTACTAAATTTGAGATTATGTTAATAATAATTATGATAACACTAGTGATTTTTTCAGAGATGTTAAATACAGCTTTAGAAAAAATTGTAGATTTAGTTTCTCCAGAATATAGTGAGGTAGCAAAAATTGTAAAAGATGTATCAGCAGGAGCAGTTTTAGTAAATGCTATAGGTTCTGTGTGTGTAGGATATTTAATTTTTTATGATAGATTAATAGCACTATATTTTAATGGTGATAATTTTTTCAAACTAGTTGGTAGAATAGGTAATGTTACTATGATAATTATAACCTTAGTTTCATTATCTGTAATATTAATAAAAGCATATTTAAAAAAAGGGACTTCATTAGAGGGTGGAATGCCTAGTGGACATTCTTCTATAGCATTTGCAATGCTTGCTATTGTAATGTTTTTAACTAGTGATCTTAGAATTATTACATTAGTATTTTTAATGGCGTTATTAGTTGCACAAAGTAGAGTGAAATCTAAAATACATAAATTAAGCGAAGTTATAGTAGGTGCGATTTTAGGTTTTAGTATTAGTTTTTTAATTTTAGGAATATTATATAAATTTGGAACTTTAATAAATTAAAGGAGAGGTAAAAATGATTATTTTTGGACATAAAAATCCTGATACAGATACTATCTGTTCAGCTATAGTTTATTCACATTTAAAACAAGATTTAGGAATTAAAGCCGAAGCTAGAAGATTAGGGGAAATAAATGAAGAAACAAAATTTGCATTAAATTACTTTGGTATTGATGCACCTGAGTTTATTGATAATGTTGCAGGAGAATCTATTATACTTGTTGACCATAATGAGAGAACTCAAACAGCAGATGGATTTGAAGAAGCTAAGGTTTTAGAAGTAATAGATCATCATAGAGTTGCTAATTTTAATGTATCTGATCCATTATACATGAGGGTTGAACCTGTTGGTTGTACATCAACTATCTTATTTGATATGTATAAAGAAAATAATATTAAACCATGTAAAAAAATGGCTGGTTTAATGTTAAGTGCTATAATTTCAGATACTTTATTATTTAAATCACCAACTTGTACTCCAAAAGATGTAGTAGCTGGTAAAGAACTTGCTAAAATAGCAGAACTTGATTTAAAAGAATATGGTTTAGAAATGTTAAAAGCTGGAACAAATTTATCTTCAAAAACAGAAGTTGAATTGTTAAATATGGACATGAAAATGTTTGAAGTAGAAGACATTAAAATGTCTATAGCACAAGTAAATTCAGTAAATGAATTTGAAATGCTTGAAAGAAAAGAAAAATTATTAATTGAAATGAATAATTTAATTGAAAAAGAAAAATCAACTTTTGTACTATTTGTTATTACAAATATTTTAACTAATAATTCAATTGGTTTAGTAGTTGGAAATAATTTAGATGTAGTTGAAAGAGCATTTAATGAAAAAATAAATGACAATACTATAGTACTAAAAAAAGTTGTTTCAAGAAAAAAACAAGTAGTTCCACCATTAACAGAAGTAATTAAAACTAGATAAAATATACATAAAGCATGATTATGAAATGTATCTCAATAGATTTAGAGATACATTTTTTATTATACTATGAAATATTGTAATAAAATTTCACAAATAATAATTGACAAAATCTCTGGGGGGGGGTATAATGTTATTGATTTGATAAAAAAATAACAATCAATAAAAAGGATATGATTATGAGTAAAAAACTGTATATACTTTCATTTATTTCTTTAATATCTATTTTAGTTAATGCTGAAACTATAGATGATAAAATAAATGAGGATATTAAAAAAATAAATGAAATTGAAAAAAAGATTAAATATGATAGCATTATTAAAAATTTAACTGGTAAATTTCATTTAAAAAATGATGAAAAAGCAAGTATTGAAATTAATAATAACTATACAGCTTCTGATGAAAATAAGATATATTCAGAAGAAAATGATATACCAAATAGCTTAAAGCTTATAAACAATGGTAGGATTTCAATTGAAGGAATGACTCGACTTATTGTTAAAAGAGAAGATTATTCTAATTTAGTATATGTGATAAATAATAACATAATAGAATCTAACTCATCACGTAAAATTGAAATAGGTTCTAAATATGCTTATTTTAAAAATTCTAGAAAAGGTATATTTAATTCTAATCTTAGTATTGATAGTAAAGAATTATCACTATTAGATAATGGTGGAAAAATGATTGGTGATGTTTCTGTACAATCTGAAAAAAATGTAACTTTTATAAACAGGAAAACAGGAATATTAAGTGGAGATTTAATGTTAAATTCTACCGATGAGGGTTCAACATATTTTAAGAATGAAGGTAAAATATGTGAAGCAAATTCAGATTTTGCTTTAAGTTATGGTAAAAAATTAAAATTTGTAAATACTGGTATAATAAATACATTTTCACTTATTAGTAAAATTACTTCTCTATATAATGATGAAGGTACAATGGAGGATGATGATATAAATAATAAAGTTTCTTATTATTTAAATACTAAAAATGCTGTAATTAAATCAAAATATTTTGATATTTCTGCTGGAAAAATAAATTTTAGAAATTTTGGTTATATCGAACTTGTTAAAGATAGAAATAATCAATTTCATTTTGAAGCATTAACTGGATTAATAGAAAATAATGGTATAATTAAAGGGGATATAAATACAAAATTTGATGGTGCTAATTATGAAGAAGAAAGAATAAAAAAATTTGCACCATTAAGAATTAACTTACAAAATGGAATGTTAGAAGGGAATTTGAAATTAGAAAGAGTTAATTCTAATGAGACTATTACTACAATAAAATCACTAGGAAATGTAACTGGAGTGTTAGATAGTACAGAGGGAGATAATGATACCCTAAGATTAATAGGGAAAGACACAATTGATGATGTTAATAAATTTAAAGATTTTGAAAAGACACATTTACAAAATGCAGATTGGACATTTAAAAATGGAGAGTATAAAACAAATAATGAAATATTAGTTGAAAATAGTAAATTAAATATAAATAAAGGACAACTAAAGACAAAGAAGTTTACAAATGATAAAACATCAACTATAAATGTATTAGAAAATTCAAGTGTAAAAGCAACTGAAAAGTTTACCAATAAAGGAATAATAAGCTTTTTAAAGAATAAAAATGAAATAGATACTTTTAACCTTAAAGGAAACTATGTAGGAGATAATGGAACATTATCAATGAGAACATATATAGATAATAATAATCCAAAATCAGATATATTTAAAGTAGATGGAAATGTAACGGGAAAAACAGGAGTAAATATATTAAGCCCAGATAATACTTTAATGTATAAAAGGACTAAAGAGAAATTAAAATTAATAGAAACAACAAGTTCAACACAAGATGCTTTTAATTTATTAAATCCAGAACATGGAGTATTTAAATATAGTTTAGGATTAGAAGATAATAAATGGTATTTAAAACAAGAATATAATAAGCCTGTTATAGCGACAATAATAAATTCAATGGAAAAGGCAAGGAATGAATTTAATCTAAGCTATAATGACCATGATAAGGAAAGATTATGGACAAAGTTATCAAATATATCAGGTAAGAATACATTTACAAATAATAGAGGTTATAACTTAAATATAGATAGTAACATAATAAATATATTAGTAGGTTATGATATAAAGCAAAACAATATACATAAATATGGAATATTTGGAAATATAGGATTTATTAATACAATAAAAGGAGAAAGTAACTTATTGGGATTAGGTTTATATAATACATGGAATAATAAACATTTTTACATAGATAATTGGATAAATTACAATTACTTACAAAATAGAATAAAGATAAAAGATGTATTTAATTATGGATTACATTCTTTAAAGGGTTCAATAGAGGTAGGGACAAGAGGAGATATGTATATATTTAATAATAGATTGCATGTAAGCTTATATGAGCAATTGATATTAAGTAAAGTAACGGAACCGATAATGAAGAAAGTAGATGGATTAAAATATTTTACTGATATTAATTTAAGATTAAGACTTGGGACAAATCTAATTTTATATACAACAAAAAACATTAATCCTTATGTAGAATTTAATTGGAATTATGATACAAGTTTATTTGGGGTTAGGATAGAAGATGAAGATTATAGATATAATGGTAAGAATAGTTTTGAAATAAAGTGGGGATTAAGAGAAATAAAGATAAATAAGAAGTTAAGTTTATGGACAAATATGTTACATAGATTTAGTGATGTTAAAAACACGGGTAATGGAGTAGAGTTGGGATTATTTTATAAAATTTAATGAAAAATTTTATGATTAAAATAAAATATCAAACCTAAATTTAAAAGATATATAAATGAATAATAAAGATTGATATGCAACACTAAAAAAATAATAAGAAACATAGTAAAAATGATACTTACAGAGTTTTAGAAAAAATTTATTGAATATGCTTTAAAACAATAAAAGTTCTAAAAGTAGTATTAATACTATGTTTTTTTAATTTTAAAAATGATAAAATTAAACTTGATATGCAACACCTTTTTATTAAGTTGATATGCAACATTAGAAAGGTAAAAATAAAGATGAAAATAAATGAAAGACTTGAAATAGAAATAAGACTTAAAGATGGTCTAAGTATAAGAAATATTGCAAACAAACTTAATAAAAGTCCAAGTACAATTTTAAGAGAAATTGAAAAATACAAACATTTAGTTAAAAATCCAAAAGTAATTACATTAAAAACAAAAAGTGAAAATGATATTATTGTAAATCATCCATGCAGTATATTAAAAAAAACACCCTATGTATGTAATTCATGTTTTAGATATATAAATAAAACATGTTCATATCATTTTATGGTATATGATGGATATAAAGCACAATTAAAATATGAAAAATTAAAATCAATAAGTAATATAAAGAAAAACAATAGTGATTTAATAAGAGAAATAAATAGGTTATTATCATTAGGACAAACTAAGAGTCATATATATCTTAGTATGAAAGAAAAATATAATGATGAAATGTTTTCTCAAACAACTATGTATAATTTAATTAATAGGGGAATTTTAATAGATATTAATAAAAAGAAGAGATTAATATAATAAAGAGAAAGTAGAATATCAAAAGAGGAATGAATTTTTAAAAGGTAAAGAATATATAGATTATTTAGAATATGTAAAGAAAGAAAATGTTGATACAGTTGAAATGGATTTAGTTTGTGGTTCTATTTTTACTAAAGGATATATATTAACAATATTTATTCCAAAAATAAGATTTTTAATGGGATATAAATTAGATAATAAAAGTCCACAAGAAGTATTAAGGGTTCTTGATAGTATAGAAAGTAAAATAGGTTTTAGTAATTTTAAAAAAAGTTTGGAGTAATACTTACAGATAGAGGGAGTGAATTTTTAAAGTATACTGAGTTATGTTATAGTAAGAAAAAGTTAAAAAGAAGATGTAAGATATTTTATTGTGATGCAGTAAGTCCTACCCAAAAAGCACAAATAGAAAATATACATAAACTACTTAGAAAAGTATATATAAAGAATACAGATTTAAGTAGTGTAACACAAGAAGATATATATGAGGTAGTAAGTAATATAAATAGTTTAAAGAAGATTAGATATAATGGGAAAACCCCTAATGATATGTTTATTGAAAGATTTGGAATAAAACTTTTAAATAAGTTATCATTAAGGGCTTATACATCTGAAGAGGTAGTTCTATTAAAGAACAAATAATCTTCATTAATATTATATAAAATAAGAGTTAATAAATCAATGTAAGTGTTGCAAATCAACTTCATTTTTTAATAAAAATTTTTTTGAGTGTTGCATATCAATCTTTATTATTCAAAGATATATAAAATACTTGAAAGTTTTATTTTGTTATGTTATAATAACTTTGAATTTATACTAAGGATATATTTTTGCCTAATATATGCTTGGTTTAAATAATATATATTTAGGAGGAAATAAAAATGGCAATGAAACCAAAATCACAAATTATTGCAGAATTTGGAAAAGATGAAAAAGATACAGGATCTGCTAATGTTCAAGTAGCAATTTTAACAGAAAGAATTTCTCACTTAACAGAACATTTAAAATTACATTTTAAAGATGTTCATTCAAGAGCAGGATTATTAAAATTAGTTGGTAAAAGAAGAAGATTATTAAACTATATTAAAAATAGAAATGTAGATGAATACAGAGAATTAATCGAAAAATTAGGAATTAGAAAATAATAAAAAGGAACGTAAGTTCCTTTTTAAATTTAATATATGGAGCAACAATGAAAAGAAAATTAAGTTTAGTAGAAGGAAGTATAGGTATTAATTTATTTAAATTGGCATTTCCAATTATTTTAACTTCATTAATGTCTATATTATATAATCTTACTGATATAAAATTTATAAGTTATTATCTTGGAGATGATGCAGTAAGTTCTGCAACAGCTGCAAGTTTCTATATCGGTTTAAGTTATGCTTTGTTATTTATAACAAAAAATAGTGTACAAATATATGTGGCACAATCTATAGGTGCTAATAGAAAAAATTCAGCAAAAAGATATGCAAGGGTATCGTTAATTATTTCTGTTATTTTTTCAATATTATATGGATTAATTACATATATATTTGCAGAACAATTAATAAAAATAGTTGGAGTTAAAAGCCCCAATTATTTATATCCAGCTATTGATTTTTTAAGAATATCAACATTTGGATTTATATTTTTATTCTTATCACAAAATTTATCAGCTATTATTAATGGACAAGGAGATACATTAGGTCCTTTCATATTTCTTTCATTAGGAGTAGTATTAAATATTTTTCTTGATTATATATTTTTAGGTATATTTCCTTTTGGAATAAAGGGTGCTGCAATAGCAACAGTATTTTCTCAATTAATATCAGTTATTTTATTATTCTTGTATTTAAAGAGAAAAAATTCTGTATTTAGAAATATGAAATTCTTTAAATTAGATGATATTAAATTTTATAGAAAGATAATAAAACTAGGATTACCTAGTGGTATAAGTCAAGCATTATTTACTTTAATTTCTATTGTTATTGCTAAAATGATATCAGAAGTAGATGAGAGTATTTTAGGAGTTCAAAGATTAGGGATACAATTTGAATCATTTTCATGGAATGTTGCAGGGGGATTTGCAGCAGCAGTAGCAACATTTATAGGGCATAATTATGGTGCAGGTAAATATGATAGAATTTTAAAGATATATAAGGTGTCAATTATTAGTATTTCAGGATTTTGCCTTTTACTTACAACAGTATTTGTTTTTTTTGCTAGACCACTTTATTCTATGTTCTTTATGGATAGTAGACTTATAGAAGAGGGTGTTAAATATCTTACAATTATTGGATTAGCACAAATTCCACAGGGGATAGAAATTATTACTACGGGAGCATTTAATGGTGTAGGAAAAACTAAAGAACCTAATATTATAGGTATAGTTGGAACTAGTTTGAGGATTCCTATAATTATGATTACATTACCTATCTTTGGTTTATTATCTATTTGGTGGACTATACATTTTTCAATGGTATTTAAAGGAATAGTATCTGTAATGGTATTTATTATTGCATGGAAAAAACAAATGGAATATATGAAAATTACTTTAGAAATATAAAAGCACAGAAATTAATCTGTGCCTTTTTTTATTTTGCGTTATGGAATATAACATTTGATGTTGTGTATGATTCAAATCCAGGATTATTTTTCATGAATTTAATAAAGCTTTCAGCATCTGGTAAGAATGAATCTGTACCTTCAGCAGCAGGATCTTTGAATAATTTTCCAAATGTAGCATAACCATCTTTACCACTTGCAATATAGTTGTTAGTTCCAACTACATACATTTTTTCAGGCATTACTTCTTCCCACATTCCAGTTTCTTTATTAAATATTTCAGCTTTTACAATTCTCTTACCATTAGCATCAGGAGTTTCATTTGCTTCATATCTTATTCCAGCTCCATATGGGAAAGCTCCTGTAGATTTAGTTAAAGCAAAGTTAATTGCATCTTCTAATACTTGTAAAGTATCTGCTCCAGATATTTTAAATGTATATAGAGTATTTCCAAATGGTAAGTAAGTATAAGCATCATTAAATGATACATCTCCAGAAAGTATGTCAGCTCTTACTCCACCTGAATTTTGTATTACATAATCAACGAATTTTAATTCATTTAACATAGTTTCAGCAACAAATCTTGTAGCTATTGAACCATGTTCAGAAGCACCTTTTCTTCCAGGTATTCTATTATTTGAACCACCAGGCATATTAGCTCCTGAAATTGAACCTATTATTTGTTTTGCTAATACATCTTTCTCAGCCTTATATTTAGCTAATATCTTAGAAGTATTTGGATCTTCTTTTGCAAATGAAATTGATTTAAGAGCTTTTAAGTGTGATAAAATATGTTCTCTTTCTTTACCTTCTAATTCAGCCCATACTCCATCTTTATTTTTTGTTTTTAATTTATCAGTATGTAATAACACATAAGGATTTTTTCTAGTTATAGATGCTATACCATCTTTAGTGAAATGTACTCCTAAATCTCCAACTACACCTGAATAAGCCCATGCTTCAACTACGAATACAGGTTCTCCATTAGGACTTTTGAATTCTGTTGGATATTCATGTATTACAGGTAATTGTAATTTTCTTAATTCATCATTACCATATAAGTAGTGTGAATCTCCTGTTATTATTATATCTATATCATTAACTTTTTGAGCTATTTCAAAGTTTTTCTCAGTACCAGCATGTGATAATAAGATAATTTTGTTAATACCTTGTGATTTTAAAACGTTTGCCATTACTTGTGCAGTAGTAACTTCATCATAAAATTTAACATCTTTACCTGGACTAGATGAATTTACAGTTTTACTTACTGTATCTAATCCTATTATTCCAACTTTTTCACCATTAATAACTTTTATAGCGTAAGGTTTCCATTTGTTATGTAAAATAGAACTTTTATCAGGTATAACATTTGCTGATAATACAGGTATTTTTAATGGTTCCAATAATTTTAATAGCCCTTCATTACCTGCATCAAATTCATGGTTACCTAAAGTAAAGTAATCAAATTTACCTTCATTCATTACAGCAGCATCAGCTGACCCACCAAATAATGTAAAGTATAGTGTACCTGTAATTGCATCTCCAGCATGTAATACTAATGGATTTTTACGAGTTCTTCTTAATTCTTTTATCTTTTGGTTTACTGCTGAAAATCCACCTATATTAACCTTGAATTGTTTACCATCAACTGTAATTCTTTGTTCAGTTGGTTCTAAATAAGAGTGGTGATCATTAATGTGGATTATGCTTAAATCAAGTGCTTTGTTTGCTGAAAACCCAAGTGTTGAAACAGCTAATAATCCAGCTAATAGTTTTTTGTTCATCTTTATCCTCCTAAATTTTCTTACTTATATATTCTCTTAATATATACCATTAATAAATGATTTAAATGTTTTTTCTCTTGTTTCTTGATCTGTTGTATCTAAAAGATATCTTTGCTTATCAAGATAAGAAAAATCGTCAACTTCAACTCCTTTTAGCTCTTTATTAAATATTGCATTTGATAATGCAAGTTTTTCTTTTACTTTAGAAGAAGCAGAAATTATTAATACTCTAACTTCTATTAATGAAAAATTATTCTTTTCAGGATAATCTTTTTTTATTTGTTCATTAATAGTATTAAGTATATCTTTATCACTGTTGTTAAATAATAAAACCTGATTTTTATTAGCTCTTGAATAAATTCTGTCTAAAAATTGTTCAGCATTATTATCAGTATTATTGATATAAATTATTGAATTATCATTAGCATTAAATGCTACCATAATCTTTTGTATTTGTTCGTCAATAAGCTTTTTATCATCTGTTTTAATAGGTTCAAAGTAGATGTACTTTATTATTTTAGGTACTAAATTTTTTTCACTTTTAAATACACGTGAAAATATTTTTTCTACATCTTCAACCTGTTTTTTGAATTGATTTGCTTTATTGCGATCTATTTTATACATTAAATCTTCATAATATTTCTTCTCTTTTTTTGAATTTATTGAATGAAAATATGTATATTTTGTACTTACTATTTCAAAATCATTTTTATCATTTTTTGATATATTATCTTTATTAAAATTATTAACATTAGATAATGCAATCAAAGATAAAAATGATAATAAAAGCATTTTTTTCATTAACATCATCTCCCTAGCATTTCATTTTAATTATACATTCAAAATTGCCAAAAAGCAATACACTATTTTTATTATCCAAGATAAAAAAATATTTTAAATTAATCTATTGCAAAAGAAATTGAAAAAGGTTATTATATACATAATTACATTATAATGGAATGAATGTATAGTATTTAACACAATATATTGTGTTTTGAAAGGTAGAATATGAATAAAAAAATTATAATATATTATGAAAGTTTGACAGGTAATGTTGAAAAATTTATTTGTAAAATTAAGAATTATGAAGATTTTGAATTTATAAAAATTTCATCTGAAACTATAGTTGAAAAAGAGGGACATTTGATAACTTTTACAACTGGGTTTGGACAAATTTCAAAAAATACAGATTTTTTTCTAACTAATAATGAGAATTATAGGAAAATTAAAACTGTATGTTCTAGTGGTAATATGAATTGGGGTAAGAATTTTGCAAAAGCTGGAGAACTTATTAGTGAAAAATATGGAATTCATTTTATTTTTAAATTTGAACTTTCTGGAACTATGCAAGATGTTAAAGAATATATTAGAAAATTAAAGAAATATGAAAAAGAAAGAGAGAGTAACTAATGAAATGGGTTTATTTAAATAATGAAATAATGGTAAAAAACAGTGATGGAAAATTACAAATTGAAAAAGATAAGGAAGCAGTTTATTCATATTTTGTTGACCATATTAATAAAAATACGGTGTTTTTCCATAATTTAAAAGAAAAAATAGATTATTTAATTGAAAAAGATTATTATATAAATTTCTATAATATGTATTCTTTTGAAGAAATTAACGAAGTTTTTAAATTTGTATATTCTAAAAAATTTAGATTTCAATCATATATGGCTGCATCAAAATTTTATCAAAGTTATGCTTTAATGGATGATACTGGAGAAAAAATATTGGAAAGATATGAAGATAGAGTATCTATAGTAGCTCTTTATTTAGCTAAGGGAAATAAAGAAAAAGCATTAAAATATGCAAAAATGTTAATAAATCAAGAGTATCAACCAGCAACACCAACATTTTTAAATGCTGGAAAGAAAAGATCTGGAGAACTTGTATCTTGTTTTTTAGATGAAATAGGAGATAATTTATCAGGAATAGGTTATGCGTTTGAATCGGCTATGAAACTATCTTCAATAGGAGGTGGAGTTGCATTTAACCTTTCTAAACTAAGAGCAAGAGGTGAATCTATTAAAGGTGTTGAGGGTAGAGCAAGTGGAGTACTTCCAATAATGAAAATACTTGAAGATATTTTTTCATATGCTAATCAATTAGGACAAAGACCAGGAGCAGGGGCAGTATATTTAAATGTATTTCATTCAGATATATTAGAGTTTTTAGATACTAAAAAAATTAATGTTGATGAAAAAATTAGAATTAAATCATTATCTATAGGAGTAATAATACCAGATAAATTTATGGAACTTGCAAGTGATGATTTACCTTGTTACACATTCTATCCACATTCTGTTTATATGGAATATGGAAAGTATTTAGATGATTTAAATATGAATGAGTGGTATGAAAAACTTGTAGCAAATCCTAGAGTTAAAAAGAAAAAAATTAATGCAAGAGAATTTTTAGTTAAGGTTGCACAAACACAAAAAGAAAGTGGATATCCATATTTATTCTTTAAAGATAATGCGAATAAAGAACATGCTTTAAAAGAAATAGGAGATGTTAAATTTACTAATTTATGTACAGAGATTATGCAAATTACTGAAGTTTCAGATATTAATAATTATTATGAAGAAGATACTATTAGACGTGGTATTTCTTGTAATTTAGGGTCTTTAAATATTGCTACAGTTATGGAAAATAAGTCAATAGAAGAGGTTGTTAAAAATGCAATAGATTCATTAACTACAGTTTCAGATATTACAAATATTTCTATAGTTCCAAGCATTAAAAAGGCAAATGAGGAATTAAGTTCAGTTGGATTAGGTGCGATGAATTTACATGGATATTTAGCTAAAAATATGATACAATATGAATCACGTGAAGCACTTGATTTTTGTAATGTATTCTTTATGATGATGAATTATTATTCATTAGAGAGAAGTATGGAAATTGCTAAAGAGAGAGGTAAAAGTTTTGTAGGATTTGAAAAATCTGAATATGCAAATGGTAAATATTTTGAAAAATATATAACTAAAGAATATGTTCCAGTAACAGATAAAGTTAAAAAATTATTTGAAGACATAAATATACCAGGAATAGAAGAATGGACAAGATTAAAGGAAAATGTAATGAAATATGGTGTATATAACGCATATAGAATGGCAATAGCACCGAATCAATCGACTTCATATATTATGAATGCAACTGCATCTGTTATGCCTATAGTTGATAAGGTTGAAGTTAGAGAATATGGAGATTCTACTACTTTTTATCCTATGCCATATTTAAATTATGATAATTTCTTTTTCTATAAATCTGCATATGATATGGATCAAAAAAATATACTTAAATTGATATCTGTAATTCAAAGACATGTAGATCAAGGGATATCAACTATTCTTTATACTAAGACTAATGATACTACAAGAGATTTATCAAAACTATATATTTTAGCTCATAAGTTAGGGTTAAAATCTTTATACTATACAAGAACTAGAAAATCAACTATTGAAGAGTGTTTAAGCTGTTCAGTATAATGAAAGGAAATTGAAATGGAAAAAAAGATATATAAAGCTGTTAATTGGAATACATTAGATAATGATTATGTAGAAACATTTTGGGAACAAAATTTAAGACAATTTTGGATAGATACAGAATACATACCATCAAAGGATATTGATTCATGGAATTCTTTATCATTTGAAATGAGAGAAACTTATAAAAAGGTATTAGGAGGATTAACATTACTTGATACATTACAATCTCATACAGGTATGCCTAAGATTATAGATCATATTGAATCACTGCAATGTAGATCGGTTCTATCATATATGTGTATGATGGAATCTATACATGCTAAATCATATTCAACAATATTTACTACAGTTGCTTCAACTGAAGAAATAAATGAGATATTTAGATGGGTACAAAATAATCAATATTTACAATTTAAAGCAGAAAAGATTGATGAATATTATCAATGTTTAAATAATCCTAATGCTACTCCAAGAGAAATATATATGGCATTAGTAGCATCTGTTTTTTTAGAATCATACCTATTTTATAGTGGATTTTTCTTACCACTTTGGCTTTCTGGTCATGGTCAAATGGTTGCAAGTTCAGATATTATTAAAAAAATAATTGCTGATGAATCTATACACGGTGTTTTCGTAGGTAAATTAGCTCAAGAAATATTTGAAGAAATGACATTTGTTGAAAAAGAAAGTGTTAAAAAAGAAATAATGAATTTATTTTATGAATTATATGAAAATGAATTGAAATTTACTGATGAGATATATTCAGATGTTGGACTTACATCAGAAGTTAAGGAATATATTAGATATAACGGGAATAAGGCTTTAATGAATTTAGGATTTAAGGAAGAATTTGAAATTAAAGAAGTTAATGCTATAGTATTAAATGGATTAAATGTTGAAACTACACAACATGATTTCTTTTCTAAAAAATCTACAAATTATGAAAAGACCTTAGAAGTTGTACATTTAAATGATGATGATTGGAAAGAAGATTTTGATACAGATTTAGATATTTAGGAGGTAAAAATGACTAAAAAATATACTTTGATGCAAATATTATATTGGGCAATGTTTAGTTCTGTATATGCTTTTGCAAATAGCTTTTTAAGTTCGAGAGGATTTAATTCAACATTAATTGGAACTATTATGGCATTGTCTTCATTTTTTTCTGTTTTATTACAACCTTTAACGGCAAAATTTATTGAGATTTATAAGCCAATAACAGTAAAAAATTCACTTGTAGCATCAATGGGATTAGTTTTAGTAAATGCTTTATTTATTAGTTATACAAGTAATAAGATTATGGTTTCAGTATTTTTTGTAATTTTAATTACAGGATTACTTAATGCTCAAACATATATGTATACTTTTATATTTCAATATATAAATAAGGGAGAAAATGTAAATTTTGGGTTAGCAAGAGGTATGGGATCTGCTGCATTTGCAATTTCATCATATTTTTATGGATTATTAGGTTCTAAGATAGGATTTGAATTTATACCTATATGGGCAACTATATTATCATTGTTTGTTATATTTGTCATCATTAGTTTTAAAGATATAAAGAAAGAAATAATAAATAATGAATTAGAACTTAAAACAAATTTTATAGATTTTTTTCATAAGTATAATAAGTTTTGTTATGTACTTTTAGGAATGGTATTTGTATTTTTTACACATACTACTTTAAATACATTTATGAGAAATATTTTAGAAAGTTTAGGTAGAGGTTCGGAAGAAGTAGGTATAGGGTTTATGCTATCTGCTGTAGTTGAATTACCAGCCATGTTTTATATATTGAAACTAAATCAAAAATTTGGTTATTCAAAATTATTAAAAATATCATCTATTGCCTTTTTAACAAAGGTAATAATAACATATGCTACACTTTTAACAGGTAATATTACCTTATTTTATATAGCACAAATTACACAATTTGCTGGATATGCAATATATGTACCTGTTTCAGTTTATTATACAAATCATATTATGGAAGAAAAAGATAGAATAAAAGGACAAGCTTATATGGCTGTATCAGCAACTATAGGTTCTATATTAGGAAATTTATTGGGTGGGAAAATAATTGAAATATATTCATTAAATTTCATGTTATTGACTTCTTTAATCTTATCTTTTATAGGAACTGTAATATTAATGTTAAATTTAGAAGATAAATAATAAATATGACATGTATCTTTAATGATACATGTTTTTAATAAAATATATAAATAAAAAAAGCTAGTATTTACTAGCAATTAATTTTTAATATACAATGGTGAGCCAGCAGGGGGTCGAACCCTGGACACACGGATTAAGAGTCCGTTGCTCTGCCAACTGAGCTACTGGCTCATATACATAAAGAGTATACAACACTTTTTATTAAAAATCAATAGAAAAAAATAATAAAATATGATAAAATTATTAAATAATATATAAGCATACATAGTGATGTATGTTTTATTTTTAAGGAGAAAAATGAGAAAAACATTTATAAAATATAGTTTAATTTCTTTAGGATTTGCTATACTTTCAAATTTAATTTATCCCAAATATTATTTTTTAACATGGAATTTATTTTTAGCATATGTTCCATTTTATATTAGCAATATAAAGAAGAAAAATATTTTTGTAGATATTATTTTATCTTTCATTGCATTAATATTTTATCCTAATGCAGTTTATTTATTTACAGATTTAATACATATTAGCAATTTAACTTTTTATAAAAGAGGAGCTGAAGTAGTTTATTTTATGAACTATTTAAATTGGATAAAAGTTTCCCTTATATTTCTAGCTGTTATTATTTCTATGAAATTAAGTTATCTTGCAATAAATAATTATGTTAAGAAGTATAGAATGAGTAAATTTACAAAATATACTTTTTATTCAGTGGTTTCATTTTTAACAGGTCTTGCAGTTTTTGTGGGAAGATTTATTAGATTAAATTCATGGGACTTATTTATTTATCCAAGTAAAACTTTTTATGTTTTTATTAAACAAATAAATACTGAGAATATTAAGTATATATTATTGTTTGCATTTATACAATTATTTGTAATAATTTTAGAGGAGGAATAAAATGAAAGTTTATTTAGCAGGGTCATTATTTAATGAAGCTGAAGTAGCACAAAGATTAAAAGAAGGAAAATTATTAAGAGAAAAATTTTCAAATATTGATTTATTTAATCCAATTGAACAACCATTTAATGAAAATAAGCAAACATTACCAACACCTATAGATATATATGAGGGCGATGCTAATGCAATTATTAATTCAGATATAGTTATTCTTGACATGACTAATGAAGATTCAGGAGTAATGGTTGAATTAGGACTTGCAATTGCACATAATAAAAAGATTATTGCAATAAATTCAGATATTAGACTTAAATCAGCAAATAAATATGATATACCAAGTTATGCAATGAATCATTTTGTACTTGGTGGAATACTAAAATATGGTGTTTTAGTTTATTCATTTGAAGAAGCAATGAAAGAGTTAGAAAAATATGATAAATAGTATTGTTATAAATAAGAGAAGAATTGCATTTTTTCTTACAATGATAGGTGGTTTTTTAGAAATTTATTCATATTTATTGTTAGGAAAAGTATTTGCTACAACTATTACTGGAAATTTAGTATTAATGGTTTTTAATTTGAAAAGATTTGAATTAAGTAATGTTACTAAATATGTAGTTCCAATAATATTTTTTTGTTTTGGTGTTTTAATCGCAGAAAAAATTAAATCAAAAATTACAATTAAATTTTCTAAATTAGTAATATTTTTAGAAATATTAATTTTATTATTTATACCTTTTATAGGTTTACAGTTAATTGCTGTATCTTTGATAGCTTTTATATCAGGAATACAAATACAAACATTTAGAAGAATTTCAGATAATGTATACATGTCTACTATGTGTACAGGTAATACTAGAGCATTGGTTGAAGCTTTAGCTAATGGGAAAAAACAAGATATTAAAGATTATTTTGTTGTAGTTAGTGGTTTTCTATCAGGTGCTTTATTAGGAGATATTAGTATAATATTTTTAGATAAATTTTCAATATATGTTTGTGTTTTAATATTGTTATTAATATTATATATTATAGAGAGAGTGGGAAAAAATGAAATTATCAGATAAAGTTTTAGGAATGCAATATTCACCTATAAGAAAATTTGTACCTTTTGCT
The DNA here is from genome assembly GCF_001891165.1 of Streptobacillus ratti. Taxonomy (NCBI): domain Bacteria; kingdom Fusobacteriati; phylum Fusobacteriota; class Fusobacteriia; order Fusobacteriales; family Leptotrichiaceae; genus Streptobacillus; species Streptobacillus ratti. The sequence goes on from NZ_LKKW01000006.1 coordinate 44,169, forward strand.
GATAAAGCAAAAAAAGATGGTGTAAAAATATTTGAATTTCATATAGGTCAACCAGATGTTAAAACTCCTGATTCTTTTTTTAATGGAGTTACAAAATATCAAGAAAAAATAATTAAATATACAAATTCACAAGGGTTAGAAGAATTACTTGATGCTTTTGTTGAATATTATTCAAGATACAATCTTAAAATTTCTAAAAATGAAATTTTAGTAACTAATGGTGGTAGTGAGGCATTACAGTTTGCAATTAATACAATATGTAATAAAGATGATGAAGTATTAGTTCCAGAGCCATATTATTCAAATTATGATTCTTTTTTAAGAATAGCAGATGCTAAATTAGTTCCTATAGTTACAAAGATAGAAGAGGGATATAGATTACCGAGTTATGAGGAAATGAAGAAATTAATTACACCTAAAACTAAGGCTATATTGTTTTCTAATCCATCTAATCCAACTGGTGTTGTATTAAATGAAAGAGAAATAGAAGATATAAAGAGGTTAGCATTAGAATTTGATTTATTTATTATTTCTGATGAAGTATATAGACAGTTTATATATGATGTTGATACAAAATTTAAATCATTTTTAAGTTTTGAGGACATCTCAGATAGAGTAATAATGATAGATAGTATATCTAAGCATTATAGTGCATGTGGAGCTAGAATAGGAATACTTGCATCGAGAAATAAGGATATTATTTCTCAATCTTTAAAATTCTGTCAAGCAAGATTATCTGTTTCAACTATAGAGCAGTATGCTAGTGCAAATCTTGTAAGAGGAATTGATGTATATATAGATGATGTTAGAGCAGAGTATAAGAAAAGAAGAGATTTAATGTATGAAAAATTAAGTTTAATAGAGGGTGTAAAAGCAAATAAACCAGATGCAGCTTTCTATATTTTTGCCTCACTTCCTGTTGAAGATACCGAAGAATTTAATAAGTGGTTATTATGTGATTTTAGACATAATGGAAAAACTTTAATGTTTGCCTCAGGTAGTGGATTTTATGCAAGTGAACATAGAAACTTAGGTAAAAATGAATTAAGATTTTCTTTCTGTGGGAATAATCTTAGAGAAATTGAAGAGGGTATAAATTTATTAGAAATAGCATTAAAGGAATATAATGGGAAATAGAAAAAATGGATATTTATTAGAAATATCATATAAGGGTAAGAAATTTTATTGTTTTGATGAAATTAAGGATAAAAAAACAGTAAAAGGTGTACTTAAAGAATATATTTTATCAAAAGGAATAAAGATATATAAGGGATTACAACAAGCTGGTAGAACAGATGCAAGGGTATCAGCATATTCAAATTATATTTATTTTATAGCTGATGATTTTGACTTAAATATACTTGATATAGATGTAGATATTCAAGGATTAAAAATTAAAAATGTTATAAAGACAAGAAATGATATAGTTTTACCAGATATTGTTGAAAAAAGAATATATATCTATTTTTACCCTAAGAAATTTTTAAATGTTGATGAGGAAACTATATTAAAAAGATGTGAAGAAGTTAGTGGATATAAGGATTTTTCAGAATTTACAAATCATAAGGGGTTAAAACTAAAAAATCATTTTAGAGATATTAAAGTAACCTATATAGAAGATAGGCTTTATTTTGAGGGTAATTCTTTTATGCCACAACAAGTTAGAAGAATGAGTGGATATATTTTAAAAGGAAAAAAAGAACCTATGGATCCTAAATTTTTAGTTTTAGAAAAAATTATTTTTAAAGGGGATATTTTATGAAAAAACAAATTGATAAAGAGGCTTTAATAACAAGTATAATTTATTTATTATATTTTGTATGGTGGTATTATTTTGCATATATTTATCCACCTAAAAATGTTGA